>NZ_JBNCAQ010000038.1:0-76686 GCF_049808595.1 Streptomyces aurantiaciflavus
GCGTCGGCCCCCCGCGGGTGTGTCAGCCCCCGGCGGGCCGACGCGCGGGAGGCGGGGCATCTCCCGCCTCACCCATCCAGCAGTTCCTGCCTCGGTCCGGGCTCGCCCCGTCCCCGTCGGGAGAGCAGTCGTGTCACAGAGGGCCTCAGGGTCAGCGCCACCAGTGCTCCGGCCGCCGCGCCCGGCAGGGCCCACCACCATTGCGTGCCGTCCGCCGGGGCGGCGGCCCGGACCGATGTCTTCGGCGTGGCCGCGGCGCTCGGCGAGTCCTCCGGTGCCGCGCCGCCCAGTGCCCCACCGGCCCAGTCCGCCCCGGCGTCCTCGGGGAGGATCCCCGGGCCTCCCTCCGCGGAGGGCTTGCCCAGCAGACCCAGCTTGTCGAGCAGGGAACGGAGCTCCGGGGGCCGCTGCGCGCGGTGCCACACGCCGGTCCCCGACCCGGGGACATCGCTGATCGTGTGGATCCACACGGCGGAGCTGTCGGAGTCCGGGAAGACCCGGTCATAGCGCCACGGCGAGATGTCGTGCACCATCCAGGTGACGTTGATCTGCCGGGCGCCCGCCAGGTCGGCCGCGGGAGGCTTGCCCGGCGTGCCCGTGCCGGCATTGTCCGTGTCCGTCGCGCCGACCAGCAACTCCAGCTCTCTGTACTCCTTGTCCGTGGAATACAGAGCCGCCGTCTCCGCGCTCTGCGGCGAGACCAGCAGCACGCTCGTCGGCCCTCCGGCCGCGGCGGGCGGCGCACCCCACACCATCAGGGCGAGCGCCGCCGCCAACGCCCACGCCGGAGCCGACCTTCCCCGGATCCGGCCACCTGGTGTCCCGCTGCTCCACCTGTCCATGCGAACCCCTGACCCACAGTCCCCGTGCGGCCCGTCCCGCGAGCCGCCTGTCACTTCTGGTACACCGCCCGATCCGCCGGGGTTCCCACTCCGCCGGCGTCATTTCGAGGAATCCGCAGCGACTTGCGGTGTCTCCAGAGACCGGGCGATCTCCACGGCCCGCTCCTTCGACGCGACCCCCTCCAGCCGCAGCGTCAGGTCACCCTGATCCGGGCCCGAACCGGCACCAGCGCCCCCCGCCCCGTCCCCGCCCCCGGTATGGGTCCACAGCAAGGTGGGCCCGGCCGTCCGCGTCTCACGGACGTATCGCTCACCGCTGCCGTCGACCAGCCAGAAGCCCAGCAGATGGGGCCGCGGGAACCACAGGGCCTGGTCGCCGTCGGACAAGCCGCCGGATGCCTCGCCCTCGCCCAGCCGCAGCCATTCCGGCTGCTCGCGCAGGGTCTTGGTGAAGCCGGCGTCCAGGTGCGCCCGGTACTCGTCCAGCCGGATCGTGCGCCCCTCCTCAAGCCAGCACAGGCTGATCAGGAACCGCCCTTGCGGCTCCGCGGTCACCGTCGCCACGTCAGGGACCCCGAGCGCCCGCGGCACCAGCGGATCGAACCCGGCCCGCCGCTCGACCTCCGCGAACGGCACGGAGGGGCCGCAGCCGGGCACCTCGGCGCCGGGCGACGGCACCGCCGATGGGTCGTACCGCACCTCGACGCCGGCGAACTCGAACCAGTCCAGCACCGCGGCCCGCACCGGGGGTGTGAGGGCGAGGACCGCCAGCAGGCCGCACAGCGTCGCCGTCAGTGAACGCCACCGCAGCCGCGCCCAGCGCCGCGCCGCCCGCCACCGCTCCCCGAGGCCCGGCGGCTCGGGCTCCGGGACCGGCACCTGCTCGGCGAGTATCTGCGCCAGCACCCGCTCGACCATCGTCTCGGTCCCGTCGGCCGCACCGGCCCCGGACCCGCTCAGCGACCGGCCCAACGCCCGCAACTCCTCCGGCAGCCCGGAGGCGCCCCCGTGCGCGTCTTCACCAGCGCCGTCACCGTCGTATCCCTCGCCGTACGGCTTCTCGCCGTTCCGCTCACTCATGCTCGTCACCCCCTTCCCGAGGCTCGAAATCCGGCAGCAGGCGGCCCAGCTTCCGCAGAGCGCGGTTCAGGCGGGACTTCACCGTGCCCCGGGGCCATCCCAGGGCCTGGGCGGTCTCGGACTCGTCCATCTCCAGCAGATAGCGGTAGGTGACGACCAGGCGGTGTTCCTCGCTCAGCTTCTCCAGGGCCGCCAGCAGTGCCGCGCGGCGCTCCGCCGCGAGCGTTGCGACCGCCGGGTCGGCCGCGTCCGGTATCAGCGGCTCCGCCTCCACGAACGCCGCCTCGCGGCCTGCCAGCGTGCGCTGCCGCGCCGCGGTGCGCACGGTGTTCCTCGTCTCGTTGGCGACGATCGCGAGCAGCCACGGTTTGAACGCCGAGCCCTCCCTGAACCGCCCCAGCGAGCAGTAGGCCTTCACGAAGGCCTGCTGCACCACGTCCTCTGCGTCCGCGCCCGCCCCGAGTGCCGCGGCCGCCCGCAGCGCGATGCCCGTGTGGGCCCGCACCAGCTCCGCGTACGCCTCCGGCTCTCCGGCGCGTACGCGTGCGATCACCGCGGCCTCATCGACGATGCGGCCCCCCTCCCGCGTCCTCACATTCTTGGTACACCGCCCGCGCCCGATCGGTTCCCACCGCGTGACATCTGTTTCCGGCCGTGTCCGAAGCGGTGCCCCAGACCTGAGAGAATGGTGAGCATGGCCTCTGATCGACCCCGGGTGCTCTCCGGAATCCAGCCCACCGCAGGCTCGTTCCACCTCGGCAACTACCTCGGCGCCGTCCGCCAGTGGGTGGCCCTGCAGGAGTCCCACGACGCGTTCTACATGGTCGTCGACCTGCACGCGATCACGGTCCCGCAGGATCCGAAGGAGCTCAGCGCCAACACGCGACTGGCCGCCGCACAGCTGCTGGCGGCCGGGCTCGACCCGGACCGCTGCACGCTCTTCGTGCAGAGCCACGTCCCCGAGCACGCGCAGCTCGCCTGGGTCATGAACTGCCTCACCGGCTTCGGCGAGGCGTCCCGCATGACGCAGTTCAAGGACAAGTCCGCCAAGCAGGGCGCCGACCGCGCGAGCGTCGGCCTCTTCACCTACCCGATCCTCCAGGTCGCGGACATCCTGCTGTACCAGGCCCACGAGGTGCCCGTCGGCGAGGACCAGCGCCAGCACATCGAGCTCACCCGCGACCTCGCCGAGCGCTTCAACGGCCGCTTCGGCGAGACCTTCACGATCCCGAAGCCGTACATCCTCAAGGAGACGGCGAAGATCTACGACCTGCAGGAACCGTCGATCAAGATGAGCAAGTCGGCGTCCACGCCGAAGGGCCTCATCAACCTGCTCGACGAGCCGAAGGCGACCGCGAAGAAGGTCAAGAGCGCGGTCACCGACACCGACACGGTCATCCGCTACGACACCGAGAACAAGCCGGGCGTCAGCAACCTGCTGACCATCTACTCGACCCTGACCGGCACGAGCATCCCGGAGCTGGAGCAGCAGTACGAGGGCAAGCTCTACGGCGCGCTCAAGACGGACCTCGCCGACGTCGTCGTCGACTTCGTGACGCCGTTCCGGGACCGCACCCAGCAGTACCTGGACGACCCCGAGACGCTCGACTCGATCCTGGCCAAGGGAGCCGAGAAGGCGCGCGCCGTCGCCGCCGAGACGCTCTCCCAGGCGTACGAGAAGGTGGGCTTCCTGCCCGCGAAGCACTGAGCGGGCGGTGCGCGCTGCTCCGCAGGCGCACCACCGCACACAAGTTCCTCGGGCAGAGCGCTGCACATCACTCCGCTCGCGCCTGCCCACAACACGGCCGTGGCCGTACAGTCGATAGCCGTACGACTGAGTACGAACCCGGCACGGCATCCGGCAGCACAGCAGACAGCCCTTCCGGTACGACGACAGGAGACGACGTGGGGACCGTAACGATCGGCGTGTCGATCGCGGTCCCGGAGCCTCACGGCAGCCTGCTCCAGGAGCGGCGCGCGGGCTTCGGCGACGCCGCTGCTCACGGCATCCCCACGCATGTCACCCTGCTCCCGCCCACCGAGGTCGACGACACCGAGCTGCCGGCCGTCGAGGCGCATCTCAGCGAGGTCGCCTCGGCCGGCCGCCCGTTCCCCATGCGGCTGTCCGGCACGGGTACCTTCCGGCCCCTGTCACCGGTGGTGTACGTCCGGGTCGTCGAGGGCGCCGAGGCCTGCACCTGGCTGCAGAAGCAGGTCCGCGACGCCTCCGGGCCCGTCGCCCGCGAACTGCAGTTCCCCTATCACCCGCACGTCACCGTGGCGCACGGCATCGACGAGGCGGCGATGGACCGCGCGTTCGAGGAGCTCGCCGACTTCGAGGCCGAGTGGTCCTGCACCGGCTTCGCCCTCTACGAACAGGGCGCCGACGGCGTCTGGCGCAAGCTCCGCGAGTACGCCTTCGGCGGCCCGGTGGTACCCCCGCAGGCCGCCCACGTGGACCGCGGCTCCCTGCCCACCCGCTGAGCCCGAAGCGCTGGGCAGCCCGAAGCGCTGGGCCCAAGGCCTCCCGCGCCGTCCTGCCGCACGGTTGGACCCAGAGCGCTGGACGCTAGGCGTCAGACCGAAAGCGTCAGATCGGCAGCTTGCGGAACACCGGCCGCGGCATGTGCCGCAGCGCCGACATCACCACGCGCAGCGCTCCCGGCACCCACACCGTCTCCGAGCGGCGCCGCAGCCCCAGTTCGACGGCCGTCGCGACCGCCTCGGGGGTGGTCGCCAGCGGTGCCTCCGCCAGCCCGGCGGTCATCTTCGAGCGCACGAACCCGGGGCGTACGACCATCACGTGGACGCCCGTGCCGTGCAGCGCGTCGCCGAGGCCCTGGGCGAAGGCGTCCAGGGCGGCCTTGCTGGAGCCGTAGATGAAGTTGGCGCGGCGGGCGCGTTCGCCGGCGACGGAGGAGAGGACCACCAGGGAGCCGTGGCCCTGGGACCGCAGGGCGCCGGCGGCGACCAGTCCGGAGGAGACCGCGCCGGTGTAATTGGTCTGCGCGACTCGGACGGCGGCCACCGGCTCGCGCTCGTCGTGGGCCTGGTCGCCCAGGACGCCGAAGGCGAGCAGCACCAGGTCGATGTCGCCCTCCGCGAAGACCTTGCCGAGCACCGTCTCGTGGGACTCGGGGTCGAGGGCGTCGAAGGCGACGGTGTGCACGTCGGCGCCGAGGGTCCGCAACTCGGCGGCCGCCGACTCCAGCGCGGGCGAGGGGCGTCCCGCGAGCCACACGGTGCGGGTGCGGCGGGCGATCAGGCGGCGCGCGGTGGCCAGCGCGATCTCGGACGTGCCGCCGAGGACGAGAAGGGACTGGGGGAGACCGAAGGCGTCCTTCACGACAGCTCCTGGGGGCTCTGGGGCACTGGGGCTCTACGACTTTGGGGGTTCTGCGGCTTTGGGGCTCTGGGCTTGGGGGCTCTGGGCTCGGGGGTTCTGGGGCTCTGCGGGGCTCTAGAGGGAGAGACGGCGGGCGAGGTCGGACACGAACACCCCGCGCGGGTCCAGCTCCGCGCGCAGGGCGCGGAAGTCGTCCAGGCGCGGGTACATCGCGGTGAGCAGGTCGGGGCGCAGCCGGGAGTCCTTGGCGAGGTAGACGCGCCCGCCGGCCGCGGCGACCTCCTCGTCCAGTTCGTCGAGGAAGGCGCCGAGGCCGGGCAGGGCGGCCGGGATGTCCAGGGCCAGGGTCCAGCCCGGCCGGGGAAAGGAGAGCCAGCCGGGGTCGGCCTCCCCGAAGCGCTTGAGGACGGCAAGGAAGGACGGGCACCGGCGTCGCGCGATGCGGCCCACGATCCGGCGCAGGGCGTCCTCCTCGCCGTAGCCGACGACGAACTGGTACTGCACGAAACCGCTGCGGCCGTAGACGCGGTTCCAGTGCGGGACGCCGTCGAGGGGGTGGAAGAAGGCGGAGAGCTTCTGGAGTTCGCCGGTGCGTGCGCGGGGGGCCTTACGGAACCAGATTTCGTTGAACAATCCCACGGTCCTCCGATTGAGCAGTCCTCCCGGGACGAACGAGGGGGCAGGCGGGAGCTGTGAGGGGCGGAAGGACAGCGGGGCTCTGTGCGCGCGTGCGGGCAGTGCGCCGAGGGGTGCGTGGTCGCCGCGGGTCAGCACGGCGCGTCCGGTGGCCGCTCCGCGCGCGAGGAGGTCGATCCAGGCGACCGAGTAGCGGTAGAGGTGGTCGCCGGTCGTCAGGCGGGCCATGAGGTCGTCGAGGTCGCTCGCGCGCTCGGTGTCGACCGCCACGTAGGTCGTCTCGACCGGCTGGAGGCGGACGGTGGCCGCGAGGATCACCCCCGTGAGGCCCATGCCGCCTGCGGTCGCGTCGAACAGGGGGGTGCCGGGGGCGACCGTGCGGACCGAGCCGTCCGCGGTGAGCAGCTCCAGCGACAGGACGTGACGGGAGAAGGAGCCCGACACGTGGTGGTTCTTGCCGTGGATGTCGGCGCCGATCGCGCCGCCCACGGTCACATAGCGGGTGCCGGGCGTCACCGGCACGAACCAGCCGAGCGGCAGCAGGACCTCCATGAGTCGGTGCAGGGAGACGCCCGCGTCGCACCGGACGGTCCCGTCGGCCGCGTCGACGGCGAGGACGCGGTCCAGGCCCGTCATGTCGAACACCGCCCCGCCGGCGTTCTGCGCCGCGTCCCCGTACGCCCGCCCCAGGCCCCGGGGGATGCCTCCGCGCGCCCCGCATTCCCGGACGGCGCCCACGGCCTCCTCGTACGACCGGGGGCGGACCAGGCGGGCGGCGGAGGGAGCGGTGCGGCCCCATCCCGTGACGGCAACGGTCTCGGAAGCGGTCGCGGAAGCTCTCTCGGCAGGCATGTCGGCGACCGTATCGCCCCTGTATAAGCGATTACTTGCGAAACATTCCACTCTCCCCGAAATGGGTGATTAATTGGATGTCGCTCAATATTGCCGGTGTTCCGGCGGGCTCGGCATGAACAGTGAGTCCACATGGACCACCACCTGGACCACCACACGGACGACATCGATCACCGCATCCTGGCGGCGCTCCGCGCGCGTGGTGCGGATCCGCGCGTGGCGGGCGTCGCGCGCGCCCTGTCCTGGGCGGGCGAGCACGGCGCGCTGTGGCTCGCGGCGGGGCTCGTGGGGGCAGTCGTGGACGGCGCCCGGCGCGGCGCGTGGCTGCGCGCGACGGCGCTCACGGCGAGCGCGCACGCCGCCAGCATGGGCGTGAAACGGATTGTGCGCCGTCCGCGCCCCGCGCACGTCGAGCCCCTGGTGCGCACCGCCGGCCGGCACTCCTTCCCCAGCTCGCACGCGACCTCCGCGGCGGCCGCCGCCGTCGCCTACGGCGCCCTCGGGGCGCACCCCGTGCCCCCGCTCGCCGCCGCGATGTGCCTCTCGCGCCTGGTCGTCGGCGTCCATTACCCCTCCGACGTGGCGGCGGGCGCGGCCCTGGGGGCGCTCACGGCGCGCCTGGGAGCGCGCTGGATGAAAGAGGGCGCGCGCGGCGTGCACGGCGCGCCAAGGGGGCGTGCATGACTGAGGCCGCGCCCCTGACAGACATCGCCGGCGTCCCGGAAGCCCCCCTCCACGAGCAAGCCCCCCTCCACGAGCAAGCCCCCCTCCACGAGCAATCCACCCACCATGGGCAATCCACCCACCATGGGCAAGCCACCCACCATGGGCAAGCCACCCACCATGGGCAAGCCACCCACCATGGGCAAGCCACCCTCCACGAGCAGCGCACCCGGCGCGCCCGGTCGCGCCCGCCCCGGCTCGCGCCCCCGCGCAGGAGCCCCGGCGCCCTCCTCACGGGCCTTCTGCGCACCGCCCGCCCCAAGCAGTGGGTCAAGAACGTCCTCGTCGTGGCCGCACCCGCGGCCGCGGGCAAGCTGTTCTCCTGGCACGTCCTCACCGAACTCGCCCTGGTCTTCGCGCTGTTCACGGCCTGCGCCGCCGCCGTCTACCTGATCAACGACGCCCGCGACGCCGACGCCGACCGCGCCCACCCCACCAAACGGCACCGCCCGGTCGCCGCCGGACAGGTCCCGGTGCCCGTCGCGTACGCCGTGGGAGGCACCCTGGCGGTCCTCGCGCCGGCCGCCGCGGCCTGGCTGACCCAGCCCCTCGTCGCGGCCCTCCTGACGGCGTACCTCGGCATGCAACTGGCCTACTGCGTCAGCCTGAAGCACGTCCTGGTCGTCGATCTCGTCGTCGTCACGACCGGGTTCCTGATGCGGGCGATGGTCGGCGGACTCGCGCTCGGCATCCCGCTGTCGCGCTGGTTCCTGATCACCACCGGGTTCGGGGCGCTGTTCATGGTGTCGGCCAAGCGCTACTCCGAGGCCGTGCAGATGGCCGGTAAACGGGGCGCCACGCGCGCGTTGCTCACCGAGTACACCACCGGATACCTGCGCTTCGTGTGGCAGCTGGCGGCCGGGGTCGCCGTGCTCGGCTACTGCCTGTGGGCGCTGGAGGAGGGCGGTGTGCCGCACGCGAGCCTGCTGCCCTGGCGTCAGTTGTCGATGGTCGCCTTCATCCTGGCGGTCCTGCGCTACGCCGTCTTCGCCGACCGCGGCACCGCCGGCGAACCCGAGGAGGTCGTCCTCGGCGACCGTGCCCTCGCCCTCATCGGGCTGGCGTGGCTGGCCATGTACGGGCTGGCGGTGGCCAATTGGTAGGTGGCCGACGCGAGTTCCTGGGCTTCGCCGGTGTGGGACTCCTCGCCTACACCGCCGACCTGGCCCTCTTCACGTACCTGCGGGGGCCGGCCGGTGCCGGCCCGCTCACCGCCAAGGCCGTGTCCTTCCTCGCCGGCTGCACGATCGCGTACGCGGGCAACGCGCTCGGCACGTACCGGCACGCGCGCGTGAAGGGACTACGCCCCTACGCCGTGTTCGTCGCGGTGAACATCGCCGGGGCGCTCGTCCAACTCCTCTGTCTCGCCGTCAGTCACTACGGCCTCCGCCTCACCTCACAGCGCGCGGACACCGTCTCCGGCGCCGGGATCGGCATGGCACTCGCCACTGTCCTGCGGTTCTGGGGTACACGAACATGGGTGTTCGGCGGCGGCCGGAGTGCCGATCGAACCGTCGACAGGAGTGCCGAGCGGACTGCCGACGGGAGTGCCGAGCGGACTGCCGACGGGAGTGCCGAGCGGACTGCCGATCGGAGTGCCGAGCAGACTGTCGACCGGAGTGCCGAGCAGACTGTCGACCGGAGTGCCGGCCGGAGTATCAGTCGGATCTAGCGAGGGCAGGGTCTGATCATGGACTGGCTGAAAAAGCTCCCCGGAATCGGGCCGTACGCCACGCGACTGATGGCCACGCACGCGTGGCGGTCGTTCGAGCGGCTGGACCGGGTGAAGTGGACGCGGCTGGCCGCTGCGATGACGTTCACCAGTTTCGTCGCGCTCTTCCCGCTGCTGACCCTGGCCGCCGCGATCGCCGCCGCCACACTGAGCACGGAGCGCCAGCACACCCTGGAGGACAAGCTCGCCGAGCAGGTCCCCGGCATCTCCGACCAGTTGAACATCGACGGCCTGGTGCAGAACGCCGGCACCGTCGGCCTCATCGCCGCCACCGCTCTGCTGTTCACCGGCGTCGGCTGGGCGGGCTCGACGCGCGAGTGCCTGCGCGCGGTGTGGGAGCTGCCGGACGAGGAGGAGAACCCGGTCCTGCGCTACGTCAAGGACCTGGGCATCCTCGTCGGACTCGGCGGCGCCGTCCTCGTCACCCTCGCCGCCTCCACCGTCGCCTCCGCGCTCGTCGGCTGGATCACCCGGCAGCTCGGCGTCGACGAGGCCGGCTGGGGCGGGGTCCTGCTGCAGATCGCCGCCTTCGTCGTCGCCGTCCTCGCCGACCTCCTGCTGCTCCTCTACGTCCTGACGCTGCTGCCCGGCGTCGAGCCCGGGCGCCGCCGTCTGATCGTGGCCGCGCTGATCGGCGCGGTCGGCTTCGAGCTGCTGAAGCTGCTGATCAGCGGCTATCTGCAGGGCGTGGCCGCGAAGAGCATGTACGGCGCGTTCGGCGTGCCCATCGCCCTGCTGCTGTGGATCAACTTCACGGCGAAGCTGGTCCTGTACTGCGCCGCCTGGACGGCGACGGGCAGCAAGGACACCGAGGACACCGAACACACCAAGGACACCGAACACACCAAGGACACCGAAGACACCGACGAGGACGCCGCCGACGTCAGCGACGACGGCGTACCAGATCCGGCAGCGGCCAGCGGCGGTTGACCAGGAACGCGGCTCCCGCGAGCAGCACCACCACGCCACCGGTGATCGCCAGGGCGATGCCCATGCCGCCGGAGCCCTCCTCGGTCACCGCGCTCGCCACGGGCTTCTCGGACACGTTCCCGGCGCCCCCGGCCTGCCCGGAATCCTTGGCCCCCTCGGTGGAGTCCTTCGCGCCGGGCTGGGCGCTGACCTGCGCGCTCTTCGGCGGGACCAGCTCGCCCACTGGACGCACCTTGCCCGCGGCCTGGAAGCCCCAGTCGAACAGGGCGGCGGTCTCCTTGTAGACCTCGTTGTGGTCCGGCTTCTCCGGTTTCATCACGGTGACCAGCAGCACCCGGCCGTTGCGCTCGGCGACGCCGGTGAAGGTGGCGCCGGCGTTGGTGGTGTTGCCGTTCTTGACGCCGGCGATGCCCGGGTACTGCGAGATGTCGTAGTCGCCGGTCAGCAGCCGGTTGGTGTTCTGGATCTCGAAGGAACCGCGGGTGGTCTTGCCCTTCTTGTTCTTCGTCGTCGCGCCCGGGAACTTCGCCCGCAGCGTCGAGCAGTACTCCCGGAAGTCCTTCTTCTGCAGCCCGGAGCGGGCGAACAGCGTCAGGTCGTACGCCGAGGACACCTGGCCGGAGGCGTCGTAGCCGTCGGGGGAGACCACGTGGGTGTCGAGGGCCTGGAGCTCCTCGGCGTGCTCGTTCATCTCCGCCACCGTCTTGCCGACGCCGCCGTTCATCGACGACAGGACGTGCACGGCGTCGTTGCCGGAGCGGAGGAACACGCCGAGCCACAGGTCGTGGACGGAGTAGGTCTCGCCCTCCTTTATCCCGACCATGCTGGAGCCGGACCCGACGCCCTCCAGGTCCTTCGGCGCGACCTTGTACTGCTGGGTCCTGGGGAACCGCGGCAGCACGGTGTCGGCGAAGAGCATCTTCATCGTGCTCGCCGGGGGCAGCCGCCAGTGCGCGTTGTGCGCGGCGAGCACGTCGCCGGACTCGGCGTCCGCGACGATCCACGACCGGGCCGTCAGGTCCTTCGGCAGCACCGGCGCACCGCCCGCCAGGTCCACCTGCGTCCCGGCCTGCCCCAGGCGGGTGCCGCCGACGCTCGACATGTTCGCCGGAGGAGCGGCCGTCGGCTTGGCCGAGGCCGACGGTTTGCCCGACGGCGACGGTGACGGCTTGGCCGAGGCCGGCGCGGACGGCGACGGGCTCGGGGCCGCCAGGGACACGGGCGCGGTCAGCGCGAGGGACGCGAGGGTCGCGGAGGTGACCAGCAGGGTTCGCCTGGCGGTCTGCTTCAAGGGTGCGGGCACGACGGAGAAAGTACCTGGCAGCCGACGGGAAGTCGCGCGCCCCTCCCCACCCCCGTCACGGAACCGGACACCCGGCGGAGATACTGAAACCATGAAGCTCAGCCGCCCGGTGTCCTGGTTCCTGCTCGCCTTCGGGGTGTGGAGCTGGGTCATCTGGGTCACTTTCGTCAAAAACCTGATCAAGGACAGCAGCGGGCTCGCGTTCGAGGACGGCGATCCCACGGCGTACTTCTGGGTCCACCTGACGCTCGCTGTCGTTTCCTTCGTATTGGGGACGGCCATCGGGGTCATCGGGTTGCGTGGACTGCGCGCCCTGCGCCGCAAGTCATAGCCGGACCCATCGAGTCGACAACGGGGATTACGACACCGTGGCCATCCTTTTCGTGCTGCTCGCCCTGGCCGTCCTCGTGGCGGCCAACTGGTACCTGTGGCGTCGCCTGTTCCGCGACACCACCCGCGCGCCCGGCTGGGGCCGTCGCGGCGGTGCCGCGCTGGTCGCGGGCGGCTGGGCCATGGCCGTGGGCGCCCTCGTCGCCGAACGCACGGGCGCCCCCTTCTGGCTCCAGCGCACGCTGGCCTGGCCGGGCTTCCTGTGGCTGGCCCTGTCGATCTACCTGCTGCTGGCGGTGCTCGCGGGCGAGCTCGTACGACCGTTGCTGCGGCGGTACCTGGAGCGACGCGGGCCGGCCGGCGTGGCCGTGCGCCGTCCCGCGCCGACGCCGTCGGGCGCGCCCGACGAGGAGGCGCGGCCCGTGCCGGCGGACCGGCCGGGTGAGCAGACGGCGGCGGGAGCGGGCGGGACGTCCGGGGGAACCGTTTCGGCGGCCGGGGCGCCCGAGCAGACTGTTCCCGCGGGCCGGACGGTGCCCGAGGGAACCGTTTCCGCGGCCGTGGCGCCGGAGGAATCCGCCGCGCCGGGCGCCCGGTCGGCGTCCGGCGGGACACCCGCGGCGCGCGAGGGAGCCGCAGCCGCAGGCCCCGCGCCCGAAGGGGCCAAGGGGCCCACGGAGGCCAAGGGCGCGGAGGACTCCGCATCCGACGCCGACGCCGACGCCGACTCGGACGCCGACTCGGGCTCGGGCTCCTCCCCGCTGCTGGTGGCCGCACCCTCCCGTCGGCTCTTCGTCTCCCGCGTCGTCGCCGGTGCCGCGGCCGTGGCCGCCGCCGGGACCGTGGGCTACGGGACGTACGGCGTGCTGAGCGGGCCGAAGGTGAAGCGGGTCACCGTTCCGCTGGCCAAGCTGCCGCGGGCGGCGCACGGCTACCGGATCGCGGTGGTCAGCGACGTCCACCTGGGCCCGGTCCTCGGCCGGGGCTTCGCCCAGAGGGTCGTCGACACGATCAACGACACGCAGCCGGACCTGATCGCGGTCGTCGGTGACCTGGTCGACGGCAGTGTGAAGGACCTGGGCCCGGCGGCCGCCCCGCTCGCGCAGCTGAAGGCCCGTCACGGCAGTTTCTTCGTCACCGGCAACCACGAGTACTTCTCCGGCGCCGAGCAGTGGGTCGAGGAGGTGCGCCGGCTCGGCCTGCGCCCCCTGGAGAACGCCCGCACGGAACTCGACTGGTTCGACCTCGCCGGTGTCAACGACGTCGCGGGCGAGAGCGAGGGCCGGGGCCCCGACTTCGCCAAGGCGCTCGGCGACCGCGACACCACGCGCGCGTGCGTGCTCCTCGCCCACCAGCCGGTCCAGATCCACGACGCCGTCGACCACGGCGTCGACCTCCAGCTCTCCGGCCACACCCACGGCGGCCAGCTCTGGCCCGGCAACTTCCTCGCGGCCGCCGCGAACCCGACCGTGGCGGGCCTGGAGCGCTACGGCGACACCCAGCTGTACGTCTCCCGCGGCGCCGGCGCCTGGGGACCGCCCACGCGCGTGGGCGCTCCGTCGGACATCACGGTCATCGAACTGGCGTCGAAGCAGGCCTGACGGACACCCAGCCGAAAGCCGATCCGACGGACCGTCGGATCGGCTTTCGGCGGCGCGCTCATGACGCTCTTTGACTCCCCTTGGAAACAACCTGAGAACGAGCTGTGAAACCCACCCGAAACAGCCGATCGGTAAGGTCTTTCCCATCTCACCAGAATCCTCTTCCCCGGGTGAAACACGTGTGATTAGGTGAGCCCGCCGCCAAGGGGAGCGGCACGTGAAGTACTGGGCCCCGTGGGCCCCGGAAGGGCAGGGCACCACCATGCGCTCGGTTCGCATGCGCATTCTCGTGACGCTTCTGGTTCTCGCGGTCGTCGCGGTGGGCGGCTGGCAGTTGCTGCCGTCGCAGAGCAAGTCCGGCAAGACCATCAGGGTCGGCACGACGGACACCGTCACCTCGCTCGACCCCGCCGGCGCCTACGACGCCGGTTCCTGGGCGCTGTTCAGCAACGTCTTCCAGTCGCTGCTGACGTACGAGCCGGGTGGCGCCGACCCCGTGCCGGACGCGGCCAAGAGCTGTTCCTTCGAGGGCGGCGGGCTGACCACGTACGTGTGCGAGCTGCGCGACGACCTCACCTTCCCCAGCGGCCGCAAGCTCGACGCGCGGGACGTGAAGTACTCCTTCGACCGGGTCAAGAAGATCAACTCCGATGTCGGCCCGGCCTCTCTGCTCTCCACCCTGAAGTCGGTGGACGCCAAGGGCTCGACCGTCACCTTCCACCTGTCGGCGCCGGACGCCACCTTCCCGTTCAAGGTGGCCACCGGGGCGGGCTCGATCGTGGACCGCGAGCGCTACCCCGCGGACGCCCTGCGCACCGGCAACCGGGTCGACGGCACCGGACCGTACGAACTCACCGGGTACAGCAAGGGCAAGCGGGTCGATCTCACGCCCAACTCCCGCTACAAGGGCGCCGTGAGCACCGGCCGGCCCGTCGAACTGCGCTACTACTCCGACCCGGAGGCGCTGGAGAAGGCCTGGAAGGCCAAGGACGTCGACGCCGCCACGCGTCAGCTCCCGCCGAGCGTCCTCGCCGCACTCAACCCCAGCGACACGTCCCAGCGCGTCGCCGAGGCCGACAGCTCCGAGACCCGCAACCTGTACTTCAACACCCGCGCGGGCTCCCCGCTGCACAACACCGCCGTCCGCAAGGCGATGGCCTGGCTGATCGACCGCGAGCAGTTGGCCGCCACCGTCTACCAGGGCACGGTCGACCCGCTGTACTCGCTGATCCCGACCGGAATCACCGGCCACACCACCTCGTTCTTCGACGACTACCCGGACCAGAACCCCGAGAAGGCCCGCAAGCTCCTCGAGAAGGCCGGCGTCAGCATCCCCGTCAGCTTCACCTACGGCTACGGCCTGGGCAGTGGCGCCGCCGCCGCCGAGGCCCAGGAGCTCAAGCGGCAACTGGAGGCCGGCGGCCTGTTCAAGGTGACGGTCAAGGGCTACGAGTGGACCGACTTCCAGAAGCGCTGGGCGACCGGCAAGCTCGACGCGTACGCCGTCGGCTGGGTCGCCGACTACCCCGACGCGGACACCTTCGCGGGCCCGCTCGTCGGCACCGACTCCACCATGAACACCGGCTACAGCAGCAAGGTCGTCGACAAGTACATCCAGAGCAGCCGGCAGTTCGCCGATCGCGGCAGCGCCGCCGGTGACTTCCGCGACGTGCAGGAGGTCGTCGCCGAGGACGTGCCGGTCATCCCGCTGTGGCAGCGCAAGGAGTACGTGCTGAGCAGCGTGGACGTCGTCGGCGGCCAGTATCTGGTGGACGGCAACGGCGTGTTCCGGCTGTGGAAGCTGAACTGGATCTGAGCCGGCCGGGGCATGCCCCCGCGCGACACCGGGCAGTCACCCGACGGGGCACCATGTGGCGGAGGTGTGGAGGGGGTGAGGAGCAGACGTGTTGCGACGCAACTCCTTCCGGTTGCCCCGGCACCCGGCGTCCGTCGGCCTGGCCCGGCACCGGGTCCGTGACCACCTGTCCGACTGGGGCCACGCCCCCGAGGACCCGGCCCTCGAGGACACGGTCCTGCTCGTCTCCGAACTCGCCACCAACGTCGTACGCCACGGCCCTCTGCGCGAGCGCGAGTTCGAGGTGGCCGTCACCGCCCTCGCCGACGGCTCCTGCCTCATAGAGGTCTCCGACGAGGGCCGTCACGAACCCCGCCCGCGAGCCGTGGCCGACTGGGAGGAACACGGCCGGGGCCTGCACCTGGTGGAGCACATCGCCGCCGCGTGGGGCGTGTGGAGCCGGGGCCGCCACGGAAAGACGGTGTGGGCCCTGGTGACCGCGGCGAACGCACCCTGACCGCGGCCGCGGGAGCGAAGGGGAGCCCCTACGGGCACTTCTCCACCCGCCCCGGCAGCTCCACCGTCACCGCCATCCCCTCACCCGGAGCCGTCTCCACCCGCACCTCGCCGCCATGGGCCTCCACCACGCCCTGGACGATCGCCAGCCCCAGCCCGCTGCCCGCGCCCCCGCCTGCGCGGAAGAAGCGGTCGAAGACACGTGCCGCGTCCTCCGACGGCAGCCCGGGCCCCTTGTCCGCCACCAGCAGCCGTACGACACCGTCGGCGCGCTCCACGGCGAGCCGCACCGGCACATCGGCGGGCGTGTGCGTGCGCACATTGGCCAGGAGGTTGCCCAGCACCTGCCGCAGCCCCGACTCGTCGGCGCGGACCAGGACGGCGCCGTCGGCGTCGACGGTGAGCGGCCGGCCGGGCTGCTGGGCGCGCAGATCCTCCGCCGCGTCCCGCACCAGACGGCTCACGTCGACGTTGCGCAGCCGCAGCTCGGGCCGCTGGTCCAGCCGGGCCAGCGTGAGCAGCTCGTCGACGAGCCGGCCCATCCGGTCCACCTCGCCGTTCATCCGGTCCCAGGCGCGCCGCCGCTCCCCGGGCTCGCGCAGCATCCCCTGGTCGTACAGCTGGAGGTAACCGCGGATCGCGGAGAGCGGGGTGCGCAGCTCGTGCGAGGCGTCGGCGACGAAGCGGCGCAGCTGGGCCGCGCTGCGCTCGCGCGTGCGGTACGCCGTCTCCACCTGGTGCAGCATGGAGTTCAGGGCGAGCCGCAGCTGCTCGACCTCCTGGGTGGGATGGTGACGGGAGGGCACCCGCCGGGTCAGATCGCCCTCGGCTATCGCCGACGAGGTCTCCACCATGTCCTCCAGTGGCCGCATGTGCCGCCGCACGCTGAACAGCGTCACGCAGGCGAGCAGCGCCAGCAGCATCGCGCCGACGGCGACATCGAGCTTCAGCGCCTTCGCTATGCCCTTGTGCAGGGCGTCGGTGGAGGTGGCCAGCAGGACGTACGTGCTGTCGGAGAGCGATGTCGCGGTCGCCCGGTAGGTGGCGCCGTGCACGCTGACGTCGTGCGGGTCCTCGTCGCGGGCGAGAGCGGCGGGGTCGCCGACGGCCTCGGCCAGCCCGGTCTGGGCCTCGGTCGGCTGGACGCCGAAGACGGCCACCGCCCTGCCGCTCCCGTCGACGGCGGCGAAGACGGAGTCCGGCGCGGGCCGCTCGTCGGCGTACTCGGGTATCAGCCGGTCCCGTACGAAGCTCAGGACGCCGACCGAGTCGATCTGCCGCAGGGTCAGCCGCGAACCGCCCAGCGAGTCACGGGTCTTGAGCAGCTCGGAGTCCACCTGGTCCAGCAGGTAGTGCCGCATGCCCATCAGGCTGATGGCGGTCGCGGCGACGATGCCGAGCGCGAGCAGCGCCACATTGGCCGCCGTCAGCTTCCCGCGCAGGGAGTGCGCGCCGTGCCGGTGCAGCCGCCTCATGCCAGCCCGTACCCGACGCCTCGCCGCGTGGTGATCAGCGGCGGCCCCAGCACGTCCAGTTTGCGCCGCAGATAGCTGATGTAGGTCTCGACGACGGTCGACTCGGGCGGGGTGTGCTCGTACTGCCAGACGTGGCGCAGGAGTTGTTCCTTGGGCACGATCCGGCCGCCGTTGCGCACCAGGAAGCGCAGCAGCGCGTACTCGGTGGGGGTGAGCTCGACCGTGTGGCCCGCGCGGCGCACGCTGTACGTCGTCTCGTCCAGCTCCAGGTCGCCGTAGCGCAGTGGCGGCCGCTGCGGGAGGACGTCGGCCAGGGGGGCGCCCCCGCGCGGGTCGGTTCGAGCGTGGGGGAGCGTACGCCGCAGGACCGCCGTGATCCGGGCGACGACCACGTCGATGTCGAACGGCTTGGTGATGTAGTCGTCGCCGAAGCCGAGAGCGCCGACTATCTCGGCCGGCGCGTCCCGCGCGGTGAGGAAGACCAGGGCCAGACCGGGCCGCCGCGCGCGCAGTTCACGCCCCAGCGCCCGCCCGTCCCCGTCCGGCAGCATCACGTCCAGCAACGCCACGTCGGGCGGGGTCCGCCCGGCGAGGGCGAGGGCCTCGCGGACGGTGCCCGCGATCATGACCTCGAAGCGGTGGAAGCGCAGGGCGATGGCGAGCACGTCCGCGATGCTCGGCTCGTCCTCCACGAGCAGCACGGTGCCGGGAGCCGTCGTCATGCCCCCAGTATCGGCGGGCCCACTGACAACGGGGCCGATTCGCACTTTGGAGTTCCTTGAGAGTCATGGCCGTTCGGCACCACGCGTGCGTGCCGCCGCCAATTCTGGTGTCCAGGACCTGGGGGACCGACCGATCCGACTTTCGACGAAGGAGCTCGAGCGTGGCGGCATTGGCGCGATGGTGCTATCGGCACCGGCTGGTGGTCCTGTTGCTGTGGGTGGGGGCGCTGTTCGGCCTGGGATTCTCGGCCTCGACGGCGGGCACGGACTACGCGAACGTCTTCTCCCTCCCGGACACGGACTCCAAGAAGGCGTACGACCTGATGGAGAAGGCGTTCCCCGCACGCGCGGGCGACACCGACACGGTCGTCTGGAAGGTCGACGAGGGCTCGGTCCGGGACGAGGACGTACGGTCCCGGATGCAGCCCGCGCTCGACGAGATCGCGAAGATGAAGGGCGTCGGCAGTGTCGCCGGCCCCTACGCCGGGCCCGAGGGCGCGGCGCAGATCAGCCGTGACGGGCGGATCGCCTACGCCCAGGTCACCTTCACCGACCAGGCGAACGCCGTCCCCAAGGAGCTCGTCGAGGACGTCGTCGACACCGCGCGGGGCGCCGAACGCGACGGCCTGGAGGTCGAGCTCGGCGGCCAGGCGATCCAGCGTGTGCAGGAGCCGCCCACCGGCCTCGCCGAGATGGTCGGGCTCGCGGCCGCCGCGGTCGTGCTGTTCCTCGCCTTCGGCTCGCTGTTCGCGATGCTGCTGCCGATCGCCGTGGCGATCTTCGGTGTGGGCATGGGCCTGTTCGGCACCCAGCTCCTCAGCCATGTCACCGACATCCCCGACCTGGCCCCGCTGCTGTCCTCCCTGATCGGTCTGGGCGTCGGCATCGACTACGCGTTGTTCATCGTCACCCGCCACCGCAAGGGCATCCTGCGCGGCGCCGACCCCGAGGAGTCGGCGGTCACCGCCCTCAACACCTCCGGCCGGGCGGTGCTGTTCGCGGGCGGCACGGTGTGCATCGCCCTCGCCGGGATGCTGGTGACCAACCTGCGCTTCCTGGACGGCGTGGTCATCGGCACCTCGCTCACCGTCGTCCTCAGCGTGCTGGCCGCCACGACGCTGCTGCCGGCGCTCCTCGGCTTCCTCGGCCCGCGCGTGCTGAGCCGCAGGCAGCGCCGCCGGCTCGCGGAGCGGGGAGGGACCCAGGAGGAGACGGCGAGCGGCCCCGCGGCCCGCTGGTCGGCGGGCGTACAGCGCCGGCCCCGGACGATCGCCGCGCTCGCCCTGGCCGTCATGGCCGTCCTCGCCCTGCCCGTGCTCTCCCTGCGCCTCGGCGCCACCGACCAGGGCAACGACGACACCACCACGACCACCCGGCAGGCCTACGACCTGCTCGCCGAGGGCTTCGGGCCGGGCTTCAACGGCCCCCTCCAGGTGGTCGTGTCCGAGGGCGACACCACGGCCCTGGTGAAGGACATCGAGGACACCCGGGGCGTCGCCCGGGTCGCCGCGCTGCCGCCCGCCCAGGGCGTCACCGTCATCCAGGTCGTCCCCACGACCTCACCCCAGTCCGAGGAGACCGACACCCTCATCGACCGGCTGCGCGACGACGTGATCCCGCAGGCCGGGGCCGAGGCGCACGTCGGCGGCGTCACCGCAGTCTCCAAGGACTTCGCGACGGTCACCGGCGACCGCCTGCCCCTGTTCATCGCGACGATCATCGGCCTGGGCTTCCTGCTCCTGCTGGTCGCCTTCCGCTCCCTGGTGGTGCCGCTGACGGCCGCCGTGATGAACCTGATCGCCGCGGCGGCCTCCTTCGGCGTCCTCGTCGCGGTCTTCCAGTGGGGCTGGGGCCTGGACCTGCTCGGACTCGGCAAGGAGGGCCCGATCAACGCCTTCCTGCCCGTGATCATGCTGTCCCTCCTCTTCGGCCTGTCGATGGACTACCAGGTGTTCCTGGTCAGCCGGATGCACGAGGAGTGGGTGCACACGCGTGACAACGCGCGCGCGGTGCGCGTCGGCCTCGCCGAGACCAGCCGGGTCATCAACTCCGCGGCGCTCATCATGGTCTGTGTGTTCCTCGCGTTCGTGCTGAGCGGCGACTCGGGCGCGGCGATGGCGGGCGTGGGCCTCGCGGCCGCGGTCGCCCTGGACGCCTTCATCCTCCGCACGGCCCTCGTGCCGGCCGCGATGCATCTGCTCGGCAACTCCAACTGGTGGCTGCCCGAGGGGCTGGAGAAGCGGCTGCCGCATCTGGCGGTGGAGCCCAAGGAGGAGGAGCGGACGACGCCGGCGGAGGCCGCGCGTGGGGAGGACGGCGCCGCCTCGGCCGTCCACGGCTTCGTACGGGACCTGGACGGCCGTCCCGTCGAGGGCGCGGCGGTCACCCTGATGTCCAAGGGCGGACGCCAACTGGACGGCGTCACCACCCTCGCCGACGGCTCCTACATCGTCTCGGTCCCGTCCCCGGGCACGTACCTGCTGGCGACGACGGCCCCGTCGTACGCCTCCCGTGCGCGCCAGGTCCGGGTCGCCGACGAGCCACTGGTGTACGACGTGGAGCTGACGCAGCTCTCGGGGGACGAGGTGGACGCGGTCAACTAACCCTCCTGCGGACGGTCTCGGCCCTCCGGATTCGGCGTGTTCCTCTTCGCCGGGTCCGGCAGGGCCTTCGTCATCCCGGGCAGGAAGTCCGTGAACAGCTCGTGCACCTCGTGGACGAGCGGCCGCAGCACGCGGAAGCGGGACAGGGCGACCCCGCGCGCGGTGAGGCGCGCGCCCCGCTCCGCGAGCCGGTAACTGCGCTCACGCCCCGGCGTGCGGTCGAAGATCCAGTACAGGACGAGACCCATCTGGGAGAGCCACATCAACTCGGGCAGCGCCTCCCGCAGTTCCTCCGGCACCTTCGCCCTGGAGCCCGCGAGCACCTCCTTGTGGACGCCGATCGCCTCCACGCGCGCGTGCTCCGACTCCGGGGAGAAGGGGCTGAGCGGGCTGTCCGGATCGGCGGCGTTCTTGAAGAACTGCACGGCGAACTCGTGGTACGGCGTGGCCACGTCCAGCCATGTCCGCAGCACGCCCGCCAGCCGCGCCTCCAGGCTCGTCTCCCGCGCCAGGACCTCCCGGACCGCCTCCCCGTGCTCGGCGGCGAGACGGTCGTAGAAGCCCTGGATGAGGTGCTCCTTGCCGGCGAAGTAGTAGTACGCGTTGCCGACGGAGACACCGGCCTCCTGCGCGATGGCCCGCATCGTGGTCTTGTCGTAGCCGCGCTCCTGGAACAGCCGCATCGCCGTCTCCAGGATCAGCGCGCGGGTCTGCTCCGACTTGGACCGGGCGGCGGCCTCGTGGGGCTCGTTGGGGGGACCGGCCTCGGCGGGGCCGTCGTTGTTCGCGGGCACGGACAGAGAGCCTAGTCAGTGGCTACGCGCGCCCCAGCTCCGGCCGCTTGGAGTAGTCCGTGAAGCCCAGGACGTTCCCCCAGGGGTCGGCGACCTCGACGGTCCAGCCGGTGGCCACGGAGAACGGCTCGTCCAGCGGCGTGACACCGGCGCCCGCCAGCCGCCGCGCCGCCGCCCGGGCGTCCGGCACCTCCAGCCAGACGCGCGGGGAGGGCCACGGCGGCGGCCGGTGCCCCAGCCCGTCCTCCTCACGCAGCAGGATCCCGGGCGTCTCGCCCCCGACTCTCAGCAGCGCGATCCCGGCCTCGTCGAAGCGGAACGCCACCGCGAACCCGGCCCGCTCGTAGAACCCCACGGCCTCACCGAGATCCCCCACAGGCAGCAGCACATTGTCGAAACCGAGCAGGTCGTACGACTCGTCATCTGACATGTTGTCAGGTTAGGTAGGTCGCCGCGTGCCGCCGGCGGGCCTGCCCGACGGGGTCACCCGCCCGGCGGAGAAGCACCTCGACGGCATCCGGACCCCAAGCCTCCGGCCGCCGTTCCGCCCCGCGTCATCAGCCCGGCTTCTCACAGACCGCCCTTCTCCTGCAAGATGACCTGCACTCACCTCTTTGTGCAGTACATCCGATCATCTGGCCTCGGGAGAAACCACCTTGTCCGAACAGCCGCAGCAGCCGCAGCAGCCCCCTCAGCCCGGGTACGGGTACCCCCAGTCCGGTCCCAACCCGTACGCGGGCGGCCAGCCCGGCCCCTACGGGTACCCGCAGGCCGGCCAGCCCGGCCAGCCCGGCCAGCCCGGCCAGCCCGGTCAGCAGCCGGGTTACCCGCAGGCCGGTTACCCCGCCCCGGGGGCCTACCCGCCCCCCGGAGGCGGCTATGCCGGCGGGGACCCCAACGCGCCCTACGGGTACGACCCGTACGGGCGTCCCTACTCCGACAAGTCGAAGATCGTCGCGGGCATCCTCCAGCTCTTCCTGGGGACCTTCGGCGTCGGCCGGTTCTACATCGGCCACGTCGGTCTCGGCCTCGCCCAGCTGTTCACCTGCGGCGGCCTCGGCATCTGGGCGCTGGTCGACGGCATCATCCTGCTGACCAGCAACGACAAGACCGACGCCCAGGGGCGGATCCTGCGTGGCTGACGCGGTGGGCGGGGCGCGTACGTCCCCGCTGCGGCACCCGGCGGCGGCACCCCTCGCGGTGCTCGCCGCCGGGGCGGCCGGCTCCGCCTACCTCTACGTCACCGATCCTCACGACCCCGGGCATCTGCTCCCCCAGTGCCCGTTCCGGCTCGTCACGGGCCTGCTCTGCCCCGCCTGCGGCGGCACCCGTATGGCCTACGACCTGATGCACGGCCACTTCGCCGAGGCCTGGCTCGACAACCGGGCCCTGCTGCTCGCCTCGCCCTGGGCGCTGGCCCTCCTCGGGCGGTGGATGTGGGAGGGGCTGCACGGCCGCAGCTGGCAGCCCCGGCTCGGCCGGCCCGCCCAGGCCCTGATCCTCGGGCTCGCCGTGACCTGGACGGTCGTCCGCAATCTTTTCTAGAGGCGGTACGTCAAAGGGCCGAAACGGCCCTCAGGTTGGCGCGATTTGATCACGGAATCGGAACGATCGTTCCCTCGTACTCCCTTTCGCCCCACCGGCCTCTCTAGGCTCACGGCCACAGGGGGGCGTCCCCGCATGGCCGAGGCCGTGTGCGGACGTTGTCGACGCATGGCCGGCGCGAGCCCGGCACGGCCTCGGCGTACGTGCACTTCTCGTCGCGTCCCTCCTGGACTCCCCATTCCGGAGCAGGCCGCTCCGGTCTCTCGAAGTCATCCAGGAGCAGTACTCATGACCGTCCCCACCCCTGAGGCCCCCTACGGCGTCGACCCGCTGGGCCGCCCGTACTCCGACAAGTCGAAGATCGTCGCGGGCATCCTCCAGCTCTTCCTGGGCACCCTCGGCATCGGACGCTTCTACGTCGGTTCCGTCGGCGTGGGTGTCGCCCAGCTCCTGACCTGCGGTGGCCTCGGCTTCTGGGCGCTGATCGACGGCATCCTGTTCCTGACCAGCAACGACCGCACCGACAAGCAGGGCCGCATCCTGCGCGGCTGACGCCGGCGCGCACGGCGCGCGGCAACGCCGTCACCGGCGCTGTGCGCCGACGCCGCGCACCGACGCCGTGCAGCAACGGCGAGGGCCCCACTCCCGACCGGGAGCGGGGCCCTCGCCGTTGGCGTACCGGGCTCACCCGGCGGACGTCAGTAGCGGCGCGTGATCAGCGCCCGCTTGACCTCCTGGATCGCCTTGGTGACCTCGATACCGCGAGGGCAGGCGTCCGTGCAGTTGAACGTCGTGCGGCAACGCCACACGCCGTCCTTGTCGTTGAGGATCTCCAGGCGCTGCTCGCCGGCCTCGTCACGCGAGTCGAAGATGAAGCGGTGCGCGTTGACGATCGCGGCCGGGCCGAAGTACTGGCCGTCGTTCCAGAACACCGGGCACGAGGAGGTGCAGGCGGCGCACAGGATGCACTTCGTGGTGTCGTCGAAGCGCTCGCGGTCCTCCGCGGACTGCAGACGCTCGCGCGTCGGCTCGTTCGTGTCCTTCGTGATGAGGAAGGGCATGACGTCCCGGTACGCCTGGAAGAACGGCTCCATGTCCACGACCAGGTCCTTCAGGACCGTGAGGCCCTTTATGGGCTCGACCGTGATCGGCTTCTCGGGGTTGATGTCCTTGATCAGCGTCTTGCACGCGAGGCGGTTCTTGCCGTTGATCCGCATCGCGTCGGAGCCGCAGATGCCGTGCGCGCAGGAGCGGCGGAAGGTGAGCGTGCCGTCGACGTCCCACTTGATCTTGTGCAGGCCGTCGAGGACGCGCTCCTTGGGGTCGATCTCCAGCTGGAAGTCTTCCCAGGTCGCCTCCGCCGAGACCTCCGGGTTGAACCGGCGGACCCGGAAGGTGACGGTGATGTACGGAGAGGCCGCGGAATCCGCCTCGACCTTGTCCATGACAGGGGTAGCCATCAGTACTTACGCTCCATCGGCTGGTAGCGGGTCTGGACGACCGGCTTGTAGTCGAGGCGGACGGTCTCGGTGCCGTCGTCGCCGACCTCGCGGTACGCCATGGTGTGGCGCATGAAGTTGACGTCGTCGCGGTTCGGGTAGTCCTCGCGGTAGTGACCGCCGCGGGACTCCTTGCGGGCCAGCGCCGACACGGCCATGACCTCGGCGAGGTCGAGCAGGTTGCCCAGCTCGATGGCCTCCAGCAGGTCGGTGTTGAACCGCTTGCCCTTGTCCTGGATCGCCACGTTCTTGTAGCGCTCGCGCAGCTCGGCGATCTTCTCGACGGCCGTCTTGATCGTCTGCTCGGTGCGGAACACCATGACGTTGGCGTCCATGGTCTCCTGCAGCTCGCGCCGCAGCGTCGCCACCCGCTCGGTCCCTGTCGAGGTGCGCAGCCGCTCGATCTGCTCCTCCACCAGGGACGCCGGGTTCTCCGGCAGCTCGACGAAGTCGGCCTTCTGGGAGTACTCGGCGGCGGCGATGCCGGCGCGGCGGCCGAACACGTTGATGTCCAGCAGCGAGTTGGTGCCCAGACGGTTGGCGCCGTGCACCGACACACACGCGACCTCGCCGGCCGCGTACAGGCCCGGGACGACCGTGGTGTTGTCGGAGAGCACCTCACCCTCGACGTTCGTGGGGATGCCGCCCATCGCGTAGTGCGCGGTGGGCTGGATCGGGATCGGGTCGGTGTACGGCTCGATGCCCAGGTAGGTGCGCGCGAACTCGGTGATGTCCGGGAGCTTGGCGTCCAGCTGCTCCGGCGGGAGGTGCGTCAGGTCCAGGTAGACGTGGTCGCCCTCGGGACCGCAGCCGCGGCCCTCACGGATCTCCGTGTAGATGGAGCGGGAGACGACGTCACGGGACGCGAGGTCCTTCATGACCGGCGCGTACTTCTCCATGAAGCGCTCGCCGTCCTTGTTGCGCAGGATGCCGCCCTCACCACGGGCGCCCTCCGTCAGCAGGATGCCCATGCGCCAGATGCCGGTCGGGTGGAACTGGAAGAACTCCATGTCCTCCAGCGGCAGCCCGCGCCGGTACACGGCCGCCTGGCCGTCACCGGTCAGCGTGTGCGCGTTGGACGTCACCTTGAAGAACTTGCCGCAGCCGCCGGACGCGTAGATCACGGCCTTCGCCTGGAAGACGTGGATCTCACCGGTGGCCAGCTCGTAGGCGACCACACCGGCGGACTTCTTGACGCCGTCCTCCTCGGTGATCAGCTGGTCCAGGACGTAGAACTCGTTGAAGAACTCCACGCCCTCCTTCACGCAGTTCTGGTACAGCGTCTGGAGGATCATGTGGCCGGTGCGGTCGGCCGCGTAGCAGGAGCGGCGGACCGGGGCCTCGCCGTGGTTACGGCTGTGACCGCCGAAGCGGCGCTGGTCGATCGTCCCGTCGGGCGTCCGGTTGAACGGCAGGCCCATCTTCTCCAGGTCGAGGACGGAGTCGATGGCCTCCTTCGCCAGGATCTCGGCGGCGTCCTGGTCGACCAGGTAGTCACCGCCCTTGACCGTGTCGAAGGTGTGCCACTCCCAGTTGTCCTCCTCCACGTTGGCCAGCGCGGCGGCCATGCCGCCCTGCGCGGCGCCCGTGTGGGAGCGGGTGGGGTAGAGCTTCGTCAGGACCGCGGTGCGGCTGCGCTTCGTCGACTCGATGGCCGCGCGCATACCGGCGCCACCGGCGCCGACGATGACGGTGTCGTACTTGTGGATCTTCATGATTCTCGCAGCCCCGTGCCTAGCGGATGTTCGGGTCGAAGGTGAAGATCACCAGCGTGCCCAGCAGGATGGTGAACACCGTGGCGGTGTAGAGCAGGCCCTTCAGCCACAGCCGGGTGTTCGCGCGCTCCGCGTAGTCGTTGATGACCGTGCGCAGGCCGTTGGCGCCGTGCAGCATCGCGAGCCACAGCATCAGCAGGTCCCAGACCTGCCAGAACGGGGAGGCCCAGCGGCCGGCCACGAAGGCGAAGCCGATCTTCGAGACGCCGCCGTCGAGCACCAGCTGGATCAGCAGGTGGCCGATGACCAGGACGACCAGCACGATGCCGGACAGGCGCATGAACAGCCAGGCGGCCATCTCGAAGTTGCCCCGCGTGGACTTCGGGGTCTTCTTGGTGCGCTTGCGCGGGGCCTCGATCACGGGCGCCGGGTTGTCGACGTTGTAGACGGAACCGCCCTCGACGGGGCCGATCCCGGACGCGGTGGTTTCAGTGGTGGCCATCTGCCTCAGCTCCCGAAGACTTCACGAGCGGCGTGACCGAGGACGGGGTAGATCGCCCCGAGCATCAGCACGATCCAGACGATGGCGACGGCCCAGAACATCTGCTTCTGGTAGCGCGGCCCCTTCGACCAGAAGTCGACGGCGATGACGCGCAGGCCGTTGAGCGCGTGGAAGAGGATGGCGGCGACGAGGCCATACTCCAGCACGGCCACGATCGGCGTCTTGTACGTGGCTACGACCTTGTCGTAGTCCTCGGGGGAGACACGCACGAGAGCGGTGTCCAGCACGTGTACGAACAGGAAGAAGAAGATGAGGACGCCGGTGACTCGGTGAGCCACCCAGGACCACATTCCTTCCCGGCCGCGGTACAGCGTTCCAGCCGGCACGGAAGAACCCTCCGGGAGCGGGGACTGGGGCCTGCCGGCTTCGGTGTCGGACGGGCCCGGCCGGGTATGGTCCACCGGCCCCCAGCATCGTAGCGACGTGTTCCTGCGGCGCTGAGCGGGGGTCTCACGGTGTGATCAAAGTGGCACGCGTTTGGGTTACCGTCGGCGGCATCCGAGGTGGTGTGTCCTGTTATTTGCCGCCTGCGGGAGCGTTGTGGCTGGTCGCGACCACGCGGCGGTAGCCGCACATCGATTACAGCCCCGCGCCCCTGAGGGTCTCCGTCAACCGCCCCCTTGCGAGGCGCCGGAGTTCCTCTGCCGTGACCTCCCGTTCCTTCTCCGGATCGTTTGTCAATCGTGACCGGATGGCTTCCAGGGCGTGGTCGAGGGTTTCCTCGGGGGGTGTGTCGCCCAGGTAGAGGACGAAGGTGTGGCCGAAGCGGGACTCGTAGGCGGCGTGGGCCGCGTCGAGGGCCGTGTGGGCCGCTCCGTACGCGTCGGCCGGCAGGGCCGGGAGGGGCTCGCCTGCCAGGGCTTCCACCAGGTCGGCCGGGGTGAGGTCGTAGGAGGCCTCGTCGGACGCGGCGAGGAGGGCGTCCAGGGTGGGGTAGGGGCGGTGGGCCGTGATGCGCTGGGCCCACGGGTCGCTGCGGAGGCAGGTGAGGAGGGTGCGGTGGGCCTCTTCGGCGGGGGCCCTGTTGAACGCCTCCAGCGGGTTCGCGGAGGGCCGGGCCTGCTCAGGGAGCGTCGGTATGACGGCTCGGCCCGGGTGATGGGAGAGGCGGTGCGCAGGCAGCGTGGAATCCTCGCGTCACGTGTGGTGTGGCAGGGGATGTGGTGAAAGGTGTGACGTCACGTTATCGAGAGTGGTCATGACGTGTCCGTCGCTTGCCCGAATTTCACACGAAAGAGAGAGTTTCGGAAGGCGCGGTGGACCCCTTCCGCGCGCTTCGACCGGGCTGCGGTCGTAGGTTGGCTGGGTGAGCAGGCACAGGCACCGGCGCCGGGCGCCGGAGAGGAACCCGCAGGGAAAGGTGGTGCGGCGGGCCCTGCTGGCCGGCGGTCTCGTCGTCGTTCTCGGGGCAGGTGTGGGGGTGTGGGCCTCCGACGACGGCGACAGCCGGGCGCCGGCGGGGTCGGCCGCGGCGCGGCGGACCAGCGAGGCCGCGTCCGCACCGCAACGCGGCGAGCAGGCCGGGACCGGGACGGCGGCCACTCCCACGCCCACGCGGTCGTACGCCCTCTCGCAGGCCCCGCAGACCATTCCGGCCGTCCGCGCGCACACCCCGGCACGTGGTCCGGGGTGGCGGCCGGCCGGCGGGCACAGGGTGGTGGTGAGCGACGCGGACCTCGCCGACGAGGGGCGGCTGATCGCCGGTGAGCTGGGGATGAAGTACGCGGGGGAGCGCAACGACGTACGGGCCGGGGATCTGCGGCTGGCGCTGAACGACGACGAGGGGGCGAATCCGGAGTCGTACACCATGACCGTGCGCGGCGGGCGGGTGACCGTCAGCGGGCCGTCGGACGCGGGGGTGTTCTACGGCACCCGGACGCTGAAGCAGGAGGTGCGCGGCGGGGGTACGGCGCCGGAGGGGGTCGTGCGGGACGAGCCGGCCAAGGCGCAGCGCGGGCTCATGCTGGACATCGCGCGCAAGCACTTCACGGCCGACTGGATCGAGGACCGGATCCGGGAGCTGGGCGACCTGAAGTTCAACCAGCTCGGGCTGCACTTCTCCGACGACCAGGCCTTCCGCATCGAGTCCGACACGCACCCCGAGATCGTCTCCCCGCAGCACCTGACGAAGGCGCAGGTGAAGGGGATCGTCGACCTCGCGGCGAGCCGGCACATCACCGTCGTGCCCGAGATCGACTCGCCCGGGCATCTGGGCGCCGTCCTCGCCGCCCACCCCGAACTGCAGTTGCGCAACGCGCAGGGGGTGCCGACGCGCGGGGCGATCGACATCTCCAAGGACGCCTCCGCGGCCCTCCTGGACGACCTGCTGGACGAGTACGCCGGACTGTTCCCCGGCGGCCAGTGGCATCTCGGCGGCGACGAGTACCAGGCCCTGACGGTCTCCGACCCGGAGGCCTCCTACCCGCAGCTCGCCGCCGCCGCCCGCGAGGCCCACGGCTCCGGAGCGACCGTCGCCGACCTCGCCACCGGCTGGCTCAACGACCGCGCCGACACCGTCCGCGCCCACGACCGCACCATGCGGGCCTGGAACGACGGCTTCTTCCGGGGGACGTCGGTGAAGGCCGCCGACGACCTGGTGGTCGCGTACTGGACGGGCAAGGAGATCGGGGCGCGACCGCCGGCGGAGTACCTGAGCGCGGGGCGCAAGGTCGTCAACTACAACGACGAGTACCTGTACTACGTCCTCGGCGAGCCGCAGACCTTCGTCTACCCGACCGGCCGGCGCATCTACGAGCAGTGGACCCCGCGGGTCCTGCGCGGCACGACGCCCGTCCCGGCCCGGTACGACGGCCAGATCCTCGGCGCGACCTTCGCCGTCTGGTGCGACCTCGCGAACTCCCAGACGCAGGACCAGGTCGCGGCCGGCATCCGGATGCCGCTGCGGGCGACCGTGCAGAAACTGTGGGACCCGGGCCGGCCGACGCTGACCTGGGCGCAGTTCGGGGCGCTGGCGGACCGGCTGGGCTGAGCCGGAACCGGTGGACGCGCGGACCGGGTGAACCGCGGCGCGGGAAGGCGCCGCGGGGGCCGGTGCCGGCCGGTCGCTCATTGGCTGAAAAGCTTGCCCTGTCCGCGCTGTGACACTCCCGGGCTGTCGCACGCAGTAAGGGGAAGCGCGGGCTCCGTAAGGATGGCGCCCTGGACAGGGAGGCGTGAATGAGCCTGGTGGACCTCATAGCACGGGCCGACGAACGTGGGCTGGCCGCGAGCGGGCTGGCTTGTCTGGATCGGTGCGTGCCCCTCCTGGGCGGCGACGACGAGATCCTGCGCCCGCTGTGGGGGAACCTCACGGACGCCTCCGACGCGGCCGACTGGGGCGGGCTGCTGGAGCAGGTGCGCGGCAAGCTCGACGCCGGCGCGGACGTGTCCGGTGAGGACGGCGACGAGGCCGTGCTGCTCGCCCGGCGGATGCTCGAAGCGGCCCCCGCCGAGCGGACCGGCGCCGATCTGCGGATCTGGGCCGACGCCTGCTCGGTCGCCTCGCTCCAGATCCACCGGCTCCTCGACCCCGCCGACGACCCGTCCCCGCTCGACTCCCGCCGCGCGGGCGCCACGGAGGGCATGCCGCCGCTCGTCGCCGCCGAGCTGCGCCGTCAGGTCGCCGTCCTGGAGGTCCTCGCCGGGCACGGCGCGGGCGGACTGCGCCGGGCCCTGGAGGTGTCCACGGAGGGGCGGCGCGTGCTGCGGGCGGTGGTGTCGCGGCGGGCCCGCGGCCGGAAGTGACCCGTCGGCTCACCTGACGGCGACTCGTGTGCGGGCTCCCAAGGAGGGCCCCTGTGCGAGGGCGTCTACGTGCGCAGGCACTTCACCACCGCGTCGCCGTAGCGCGCGGTCGTCGTGTAGAAGGCCGTCAGATCGCGGTGCGCCGAGGCGAACACGGCCCGTGTGCGCGGTTCCTCGGCGGGGCCGCCGTAGCGGGGCAGCAGCTCGGCGCGGGCCGGGCGCCACAGCTCCTCGAAGTCGGCCGCGGCCAGGAACGCGGCCACCCTTGCCGTCTGGGCCGCCGTGAGCAGCAGGAACGGCGGCTGCTTCGGCTCGGTCGCGAACACCCGCTGGCCGCCGAGCACCACATGGGCGCCGGGGCCCGCGTCGGTGTGCTCGGGCAGGGCGTCGGCGTAGAGGAGCTGGTGGTCGCGGTAGTGGTCGTCCAGGACCTCCTCCCGGTGCCGGTCGACCCGGTCCCGCACGGTGGTCTCGTCGTCGGCGAAGAGCCTTCGCAGCCAGTTCGCGCTGTTGCGCAGTGCCGGGGACGGCACGGCACGGAGGTGGAGGTACGCGCTCATCACTGGGGGAGCGCACCGAGCCCCGGAAGTGTCACTCCCGTGTCCCTCGTGCGGGGGAGGTGGGTCGGTCCTGCGCCGGTCCTGGGGAAGGTCCGGAACGCCGGTAATAGAACAAGCACGCGTGACGCTTTTCCCTGTGTGACTGCCTACCCCACGAGCGCGACGCTCCGGCATGCCCAGCCCCAGCAGACGCGGCAGACCCAGCAGGGCCGGCCCCACGCCGCCGTGAAACCCGTGCGATGGGCGGCGGACGCCGTCGCCGTGCTCCGCGAGGGCGCGCGGCTGCACCTCGACCACTCGGCGCAGAGCCTGTGGCGCGTCGACCGGTTCATCGACGACCTGCGCCGCGAGGACACGCCGTACGCGGCCGTGGAGGGCGTGCTGCGCGGGCTCGGGGCGTACGCCGGTGAGGTGATCGTCCGGCAGACCGGCGCCGAGTGGTGGGCGACGGGCGGCGACCACTGGGTCCGCACCCCCGACGGCCGCCTCTGGGACCCGATCGACGAGGCCCGCCGCTGCTTCGCCGGCCACGGCTCCCTGCGCCTGCTGTGCCGGGACGCGATGGGCGGGGGCCGCAGATGACGCGCTCCCGGGCCTCGGCGGGCCCGCGCGTGTCGGCGGTCCTCCCGGAGCCCTCCGGCTACCCGGCGCCTCCGTCCGCCGCCGCCTCGGTGCACGGCGTCCCGGCCGAGCCGCTGCGGCGCGGGGGCGCCGCGGCCGTCGATCTCGCGATCGGCGTCGCTGTGGTCCTCGGCCCGCTGACCGCCCTGGACCGGGTGCTCGGCGCGCTGGACCTCGGCGACGCGTGGCTGGGAGCGGCGGCCGGATGGGCGCTCGCCTTCCTCCTGCTGTACTCCCCGCTGAGCGTGTCGCGGTGGGGCGCCACCCCGGGCAAGCGGCTCCTGGGCGTGGAGGTGGTCCGGGCCGCCGACGGGCAACGGCTCCGGTACGGGGCAGCCGTCGCACGTCACCTGAGCAACCTCTTCGTCAACGCGGTGCCGGTGCTCCTGGTCGTCCACGTCACCGCGATGAGGCTCGGCGACCGGCGGCAGGGGCTGCACGACAAGCTGGTGGGCAGTGTGGTGGTGCTACGGCGCCGCTGACGCCGTGGAACGGGAAGGGCCCCCGTGCGGGAAGCGCGGGGGCCCTGTCCGTGTCCGGTGCCGGAGGCTACGGCGTCAGGAACTGGCCCAGGCGGGCCGCCGCCGGGGTGCCCACGGCCGTTCGGCTCAGGGCCACGCTGTGGGCGTAGTCCAGGCCGGTGCTGCCGCTCGGGAGGTACGTGAGCAGGCCGTTGCCGGTGTCCTCGCCCTCCGCGCCGAAGGTGAGGTCGGCGCGGCCGTAGCCGGAGAGGTCGGTGAGGGTGACCGCCGAGCCGAACTTGTCGCTGGTCTCGGTGGAGCCGGGGATGCCGGAGGTGTCCTGCGAGACACGGATCGAACCGGAGCCGGTGAGGCCGGAGGCGGTGCCCTTGAAGAGATAGCCGTCGCCCGCGTCACCCCGGTTCACGCCGTCGCGGGCCAGGTCCTCGCCGGGGGCGCCGACGAGGGCGTCCGCGAAGCCGTCGGCGTTGAAGTCGCCGACCGAGACCGAGGCGCCGAACAGGTCGCCGGACTCGTTGACCTCGGACACGTAGGCCGTGTCCTGGTGGATCACGGCCATGCCGGTCGTGGTGAAGCCGGTGGCGGTGCCCTGGAGCATCGTCACCTGACCGCCCGACTTGGCGCCGGACTCGACGGCGACCGGCTGGCCGATGACGATGTCGTCGTAGCCGTTGCCGTTGATGTCACCGGCGGCGATCGAGCGGCCGCCCTTGACGGAGATCACGCCGGCCTTGGTCAGGCCGGTCTTCGAGCCGGCGAAGCGGACCACGCGGCCGATGCCGCCGGTGTCGCGGTAGTTGAGGGCGACGTCGGCGTAGCCGTCCCGGTTGAAGTCGCCGGTCGCCGCGTCCAGGTAGGCGACCGCGCCGGTGGCGGCGGTGAGCGTGCCGTACTGGGTGGCGCCGCCGGTCAGCCGGACGTTCCAGTTGCCGCCCCGGCCGGCGCCGGCCGCGAACACGTCGGCCTTGCCGTCGCCGTTGAAGTCGCCGACCGTGACGGCCGAGCCGAGCTTCGCGCCGGCCGCCGTGACGCCCGTGGTGGCGTACGAGAAGCCGGAGTTGAGGGCGGGGCCGTACAGCACGGTGACCGAGCCGCGGTCGGTGCCGGCGCCGTCGTCCTCGCCGGGCGCGCCGATCGCGAGGTCCGCGCGGCCGTCGCCGTTGACGTCGCCCCAGGCGGTCGCGGCGCCGAAGTTGTCACCGGACTCGGTGGCGCCGGGAACGCCCGCGCTGTTCTGGGTGATGGCCAGCCTCTTCGCCGCCGCCGGGCCGGTGAGGCTGCCCGGGACCACCGTCACCGAGTTGGCGCGCGGGGTGCCGGCGACCAGGTCGGCGATGCCGTCCCGGTTGTAGTCGGCGGTGGGCAGGGCGTGCGAGATGCCCGGGGTCTTGGCGAGCGCCCTGATCAGGCCGAGCTTCGGATACAGGTTCTTGCCCGGGCAGGCCGTGGCGTTGGTGTCGCGGTGGCCGAGGACGCGCGGGACGGTGATCGAGGTGCCCTTCTCGACGAGGTTGCCGTCGACGCCCTTGGCGCTGCCGGAGGTCAGCGTGACCGTGCCGGTCGGGTCGATCCCGTACATCCCGAACTTCCACGCGACGATCCGGGCGATCGCGTCGAGGCCGGCCCGGCTCGGGGTGGCCGTCTCGTAGTTGCCGAGGTAGGAGATGCCGACCGTGTTGGTGTTGAAGCCGATGTCGTGGGCGCCGATCACCGGCAGGTCGACGCCGCCGCTGCGGCCCTCGAAGATCTGACCGCACTTGTCGACGACGAAGTTGTAGCCGATGTCGAAGTAGCCCTGGGCGATGTGCGCCTGCTGGATGGAGCGCAGCCGGGCCGCCGACTCGGCGCAGGAGATCGTGTTGTCGCTGCTCACACCGGTGTGGTGGATGACGGCGGCCTTGATCTCCGTGCCGTAGCTCGGTGTGCCGTCGTAGTTCGTGCCGGCGCCCCACTGCGCCTGGGTGATGATCGGCGGCTTCGCCACCGTGGAGGGGCGGGGCGCCGGGACCGTGGCGGTGGGGGAGGGCGAGGCGGAGCCCGAGGGCGAGCCGGAGGCGGACGGCGAGGCGCTGTCGGCGGGGCTCGCGGAGTCGGTCGGCGAGGCCGAGTCCGTCGGCGCGGCGGAGTCGCTCGGCGCGGCGGAGTCGGTGGGCGTGCCGCTGTCGCCCGGCGAGACGGAATCCGACGGCGAGGCGGTGTCCGTGGGATCGGTCGTCCCGTCCGCCACGAAGGCGGCGGGTGTCAGGGCGGACGTACCCGTGCCCTTCGGGTCGGTGCCGGGGTCGATCAGACGGATGTCCATCCCGGTGGGCTGGCCGGCCGCCTCGGTGCCGTCGGCGTTCACCACGCGCACCTCGACGCCGTCGGAGTCACCGGTCCACACCGACTCGGTGGCGCCGCGCAGGGCCACCCGCTCGCCCTCGGCGCCGTCGGCCTGGTTCGGGTCCGGGGGCAGCTTCTGCCAGTCGGACCAGGCGCCGGTCTCCAGGTCCCGGGTGCGGACCTCCGGCGTGCCCTTCGCCCTGGCGCGCTCGTCGTTCCAGGTCACGACGACGGCGCTGAAACGTTCCGTCTCCCGCTGACCCAGTCCCCTGCGGCCACCGCCGTGATCCTTGAGCTTCAACGTGTGCATGGCGGGCTTACGGCCCGCCTCCTTGCCGCCGCCGGCCTGCGTACCCGGATCGGCGATGGCGTACGTGACGACACCGGCGCCGCTCAGCAGGACCGCGCCCACCGTCAGCCAGGCTCGGCGCTTCATGCTCATCGGTCTGTACGCACGCGTGCTGCGTGGACTCAACTACCCCACCCCTAGAAACCGTGCACAAGGACACCGCCTGTCACACAGGCGGCACTCCTACAGCGCTGAGCTGCCCCGGAGTGTCACTCCGCGGGCGGGACGACCGTGGAACGGGTGAGCGGACGTCGAGGCGTCGCACGCACGGAGGCTTTTTTCGGAGAGCCGCGGGAGCCGTGAGAGCACTGCTCGGCGCGTTCGCGCTGGTCGCCGACCTGCTGGTGACGGCGGGCCCGGCCCAGGCGGACCCCGCCCGAGCTGCCCGGCGGCAAGCAGAACTGGGTGGTGTCGGTCGGCGGCCTCGACACGGCGGCGGGCAATGACTACCGCAACTGGGTACGCCTCGGGTACTTGAGCGACCTGCTGACCGACCCCGTGTACAGCACCGAGCGCTACCAGGTCGCGTTGGTCGTGGCCGAGCAGGGCGTCGTGGGCCGCGAGGGCGTGGGCGGCGACGCGGGGACAACCCGGCGGTCCGTGGAAGCGGTGCTCGGGTGCCCAGTGCGTCGTCTCCCAGGTCCGGGCACCCACCACGTCGTCAGCGGCGGCCGGTACGCGGAGGCGGTTGGCAGCCGGGTCGTCCGGTTCCTACAGCGCGGCCGGCACGGTTCTGCAGGGCAGCCGGGGTGGGAGCTGCGTCTGACGCGTGCCTCGCCGCCAGGGCGGCGGCCACCCAGCGGTGCCGCCATTGGTGCTTATGGGTGGCTGCACCGACTCCCCCTGTGACCTGCCGCACATGCGAGCCGTTGGCCACGGCGCGTCAGGCGCCTTTCGTAGGGAGAAGTTGTGCGACGACTCAAGAACGCGGCCGCGGTGACTCTGGTGGGAAGCGCTGTGTTGTTCGCCAGTCTCAAAACCGCTTACGCCCACACCGGGGACGCCGAGGCGCAGGGCGGTGACGGTGTCGCGGTGCAGCAGCAGGACACGGCACAGAACGCCAAGCAGGTCAATCACTGTGAGCAACCGCTCGAATCAGCTGATCTGACGACCATGTTTCCTGAGCTCAACCGGCATGACCAGGCGACGACCACCGGGTGTGGAAACGCCGACCTTTCGAAAAACCGTGGCGGTTTGTCCAGCAGGAACGGTGACGCGAGTGCCCAGGGGGGCGACGCCGCGGCCGGTGACCTGTTCCAGCAGAACACCGCCCAAAGCGCGCAGCAGGCCAACGCCTGCGCCAACCCCGTTGAGGTGCTCAGCGGGGAGGCCACGTCCGACAGCGAGCGGGAAGCACAGTGCCGCAACTTCGACGCGTCACGATCCGAGGGCGCCGCATCCCGAACCAGTACCGCACACGCACAGGGCGGTGACAGCGCGACCGGTGACCTGATCCAGCAGAACACCGCCCAAAGCGCCAAGCAGGCCAACGCCTGCGCCAGCCCCGTCAACTCTGTCAACGCGACGTTCGAGGACTTCTCCTCCAGCTCCGACGTGCACGCCGATACCTCATGCCGCAATGCCGATGTCTCACACAACGGCAGGGGATCCTCTACCGACGCCGGTGCCGTCACAGCCGAAGGCGGTGACCGCCAGTTCGGAGTGATTCAGCAGAACAACGCGCAGAGTGCCAAGCAGGCCAACGCCTGCGCCGACCGCCAAGAGAGCGTGGGCACCAGAAGTCGTATCGATCAGGAGGCGAGTGCTTCCTGCTTGAACGCCGATGCGTCCCGCAACGGAAAGGGATCCTCTGTTTCTTCCGGGGGCGCAACCGCTCAGGGCGGCGATGGGGCATCCCATCAGCAGAACACCGCCCAGAGCGGCAAACAGGCCAACGCCTGCGCCAATCCGCAAGAACTGTTCTCTCCTGCCATCGCCGCTCAGAAGTTCTCGTCAACGTGTGTGAACGCTGATGCGTCCCGCAACGGAAAGGGATCCTCTGTGTCTGCCGGCGGTGCCACCGCTCACGGCGGCGACGGGGTGCTCCTTCAGCAGAACACCGCCCAGAGCGGAAAGCAGCTCAACTCCTGCGAAAATCCACACCAGAACGTCAGGAGCAGTCCGTTCACCGGCTCGTTTGTCGACCGGGAGCGGAGCAGCAGGTGCGTGAACGCTGATGATTCCCACAACGGGAAGGGCTCGTCGTTCACTTCCGGCGGCGCCGCCGCCGAGGGTGGTGGCGGCTCAGTCGGCGACGCCCAGCAGAACACGGCCCAAAGCGGCAGGCAGGCCAATGCCTGCGCCAACCCGCTCCGAGGGCCGGTCCTCGAATCCAGGATCGACGAGACGTCGGACGCGTCGTGCGTGAACAAGGATGGTTCGCGCAACGGGGCGGGCTCATCCACGAGCACGGGGCATGCTCAGGTCGAAGGCGGCGACGCGACAGGAGATCTGACGCAACAGAACACCGCGCAGAGCGCCAAGCAGGCCAACGCCTGCGCCGGCCCCTCACAGACCCTGACCGATTCCGAAGTGACCGATCAGACGCGCACTTCCTGCGTGAACGCCGATTTCTCGCGCAACGGGAAGAAGACCTCGTTCACGACCGGAGACGCCAAGGTCGTGGGTGGCGATGCGGCCGGTGATCTGTTCCAGCAGAACACCGCACAGAGCGGCAAGCAACTGAACTCCTGTGGGAACTCGTCCGAGTTCCTGGACAGCGTCGGGTCCAGTCGTGACTCCAGCGTCCAGTGCGGAAATCTCGATCTTTCCGAAAACGACGGCCCGGGCCACCACCATCACGGCTATGAGGAGCCCGGTTCTGACAAGGGCCGGCATGAAGACCGGCGGGCTCGCCCGTGAAGCACCGGAAAGTCAGGGCGCGCCGAGCGGTGCGGCCCGCGCTGCTCGTGCTGGTCGCCGGGGTGCCGTTGGTCACCTCCAGTGCTCCAGCCAGTGCTCTGGGCGCCGTCGTCTCCATGGCTGGGGAACTCAACACGGTTCAGCAGGGGCAGCAGAACCGGGACTGCGGCAACTCCGCGGATCTAGTCACTGTCAACGTCGCAGGCGACATGGTGCGGCGCGCCCGCTGTGTGGAGGACGACCACCCAGTCGACAGGACCGACAGTGGACACGGCTCGGGGCACGAGCTGCCCACCGTCCTCGGCGGCAACTCGGCAGGGTCGCAGATCAACACGGCTCAGCGGGGCAGGCAGAACCTGCACTGCGGCAACAGCGCGGACACCGTCACCGTCAATCTCCTGGGCACCATCGAGGAGGAGACGGAGTGCAGGGCAACAGCCCCACCCCGTCGGTCCGGCCGGTCCGAAGCCCCCTCGCCGAAGGCGGTATCCGACGATGCCGTCAGGACCGAGGGCGGCGTTTCCGGCGGATCGCAGATCAACACCGCCCAGAGCGGTAGGCAGAACCTGCACTGCGGCAACAGCGCGGACACCGTCACCGTCAACCTGGGCGCCATCCGCAAGAAGGTCACCTGCGTCGCGGAGGACACACCTCACAACGGCGCCCGCTACGACGAGGAACGGCATCGCGTACAGGCCGAGAGCGGAACCTCACCGGTATCGGAATCCAGCACGGCCCAGAACGGCTGGCAGAACGTGCGCTGCGGTAACAAGTCCGACCTGCTCGACCCGCTTGGCAAGACCGAGCGGACCACCGTCTGCCTGAACAAGCTCGAACCACATCACTGACACCGAACCGCCGTGCCGGCGCCTGTCACGTGCGTCACACGCGAGGGGTGTGCTGGTCCAGGACGGCCCGCAGCCGGTCGAGGTCCCCGGCGTCCCGCACTCCCCGCTTGGGCAGGACATCGAGGCACATGATGTTGGGGTCCCGGCTGAGCAGGACGAAGTGGCGGGCCGTCTCCCGGTAACCCTGGAAGACGGACCACTGCTGGACCAGCGTGCTGTGGTCGCTGCGGCAGGTGATCCCGGTCGGGGACACGGTGGCGCGGTAGTCGCCCTGCCATCCGATGAGCCGCTGCACGTGGGCGGCCTGGAGCCGCGGATACCCCCACACCACCAGGACGACGAACAAGAACAGAACGGTCGAGACCACGTCGACACTCCCGCGGCCCACGGTGGAGACCAGCCACTGCCCCATCCACAGTGCGAGGAACACGCTCCTCAGCAGTAGCCCGATCCCTCCCTGGTACGAAACCGCGCGGACCCTACCGAGGCTCAGTGCTCGGGCGGACGGCTGCCGTGGCGGGGCAGGTGGCGGTCGAGGATGCCGCGCAGCCGGTCGGTGTCGTCCTTGGTCATGGCACGCTTCGGCAGATAGTGCCCGACGAGCAGGTACGGCGCGGGTGTCAGCAGGACGAATCCGGCGGCGGACTCCACGTACCCGCCGAGGCTCTTCCAGCCCCGGCGGGTCACCAGGTCCGTGCCGGCGATCCGCACAGCGTCGTCGGAGTCGGCGACGGTCACGGTCCAGGGCCCCAGCGGAGCGCTCATCCTGGCATGCCGCGCGGCCAGGACGCCGGCCCGCAGGACGAGGCCGAACAGACCGCCGAGGACGGTGACCGCCGCGATCAGGACGCTGTCGGTGAGCACCCACGCCGCCACCGCGAGGAGCCCCGGCGGGAGCAGTCCGCGCAGTCGGCCCTTGATCCCCCGGGCCCGCGCGCGTGCGTTCAATGCGTCGGACCAGTCCGGCTGCCCCAGCTCGTATCTCAGCTCGACGACGGCCTCCGCCGCCGCGCTCAGCTCCTCCGCCATGGCCCCTCCCCGGTGCTTGCCCGCTGACGAGCGGTGAGCGTAGTGCAGCTCTCCCGACGTCGAGCAGGGCCCTGGACGCCCAGCACAGGTCACTCGCAGCAGGGCCCTGGACCCCAGGACAGGTCACCCGTCGGAGGCGTCCGGATGGTGAGCCGACGGATCACCACGGACGATGGTGCCTGGGTCCGGCCGCGGTCGCGTCAGCGCCGCCGGCCCAGCGCGTACGGGCTGCGGCGTCAGGAGGTGATCACGTGAGAGCTCCCCTCGGGTCCTACGTCGGCTCGCGCCTGCGGGCGTTACGGATCCCGCCGAGCCCCAGAGGGCCACTGACGGTCATGGTGGGGATCGTGCTGGTCCTCCTGCTGTCGGCGTTCCTGATGGGCCGGTTCGGCGTCGAGAACCTGAGCTGGGCCCTGACCTACACGGGGCGCATCACCGGTGCCGTCCTCATCGCGGCCGCGATCACCACGGTGCTGGGCGCCGCCGCGGTCATGGACCACTGGTACTGGAACGGCTTCGCCTACTCAGGGCTGGTCGCGCTGATCGGCACGGTCGTGGCACTGATGGCCAACGTGATGCTCCTGCTCGAGACATTCGACGGAGATTCCCTGGCCTACCGAGTGCTGTGGGCCCTGCTCACGGCGGGCTGCCTGTGGGCCGCCTTCGCGCTGTGGCGGACATCGGTCGTGATCCCCGCTCCCAAGCGGGTGGCCGCTGCAGTGGTCGTCTCCTCGGCTCTCGCGCTGGCCAACTTCGGCTACCAGAGCCTCTACAAGCCGTACCAGCACGGGGCCAAGCCGGTCATCAAGATGACCGTGGGCGAGCCGATGCTGAGAAAGGACCGCGAGGCGTTCTCGGTGCCGGTCGACATCAAGCTCGAGAACCAGAGCGATCTCGGGTTCTACGTGCTCGGCGCCGAGTTCCACGCCATGGGGGAACGGGTGCTGCTGAGCGCGAGGGACCGGCTCCGCGCGCAGTGGCGTGCCGACGCCGAGCAGTGGGGCAAGTCGCAGTTGGAGACACACCCGCTGTCCCGCAGGGAGATCCACCAGCCCGGCCAGTTGGTGGCGGCGCAACCGTGGATGCCCGTCGGGCACTGGATCGAGGCCAGTGACGAGTTCGTCACCCGAACCGTCGTGGAACTGCCCATCGACACGCCGTACGACCAGTTGGCGTTCTACGCCACCGCGAGCTTCGCGCGCAAGGACCGGCTCGGCCTGGAGAGGGTCTCCCCGAAGGGGAACTCCTGGTCCGGCGGCAAGGTGCCGCAGTGGATGAAGTCGCAGAAGGACATCGACTCCGTCATCTACCGCGGCAGGGTGCGTGAGAACAACGCGATCGCCGAACAGACGAGGGACCCACGCTTCCTCACTGTCTACTGGACATTCGGCCCGCACGGCGCGGACGTTGTCGAGACCATCACGCGGAACGGCGAGGAGGACCACGTCATAAGCGACGCGGAATCCCGCGCGTTGGTGACTCGGTACGGCATCGTCGAGGCCGAGACGGGCCCGTTCGAACGGACGCTGTGGGACATCAAGGCCCCACCATGACCGATGCGGCCGCGCCCCGCTCGCGCCGGCCCAGTCCCTCCAGCCACCCCACCAGGGCGAGAGAACCGTTCACGCGGTCCCAGGAGTGGGCGTCCCCCACGCCGAGCAGCGCCTCCCGCACCGCCCGGCACAGCGTCTCGACGTCGAACATCTCCGCGACCAGGGGATGCCGTGCGGTGCGGCACAGGTCGACGAGTTCCTCGCCGTGTGTGCGCAGGCCGCGGGCGTAGACCTCGTCGAAGGGAACCTTGACCGTCCGGCCGTGGATCCGGGGCGGCAGCAGATCCGCCATGGCCTCCCGCAGCACCGCCTTCGGGCGGCCCGGACGGAACGTGGCCTCGGCGGGGAGGCGGCGCATCGTGGCGATGACCTCCGGATCGAGGAAGGGATGCGAGAGGAAGAAGCCGTTTTGCCGAGCGTGGCGCCAGGACAGCGGGTCGGGAGCGGCGAGGTAGTTGGCCGCGTCGTACAGGGACTGTTCGGGCGCGCGCCCGAAGACGAAGCGGCTCTCCGCGACGCCGGCCTCACGGTAGCCGTGGGCCCGCGCGAATGCGGGTCGCAGCCACGGGGGGCGGGTGAAGGTGCCGAGGCCGCCGAGCACCGTTCCGCGACGGCGGACCAGCGCTGTGACGCGTTCGGCTGCCATCGGAAGGGTCGGCTGTACGACGTAGGCGGAGACGATGTCCCGCACGCCCCGTTCGCTGCCCGCGGCCCAGGCACGTGCCTGCCGCGTCATCCGCCGGAACTGTCCCGTGCGGGCCAGCCCGTGCAGATGGAGCGGGTTGGCGTCCGCGATCGGATCGGCTCCGCAGCCGGTCAGGAGGACGTCACAGCCCAGTTCCGCCGCCACGGCATGAAGCCTGCTCCAGAACGGGGCGCGGAAGGCGTGCGCATGGGGCTCGTCCGGATCTTCCGCGTGGTGCCGGAAGTCGTCGAAGTCGGCCACGTCGTCGACGTCGACCACGACCGGGTGCGCCGCGGGTGCGTGACGGCGGATCTCCTCCATCGCCTCGTCGAGGTACGGCCGCTCCCCGGCCAGTTCTCCCCCGGCGTAGCGCCCGGCGAGCAGGACCAGGTCGCCAGGGTGGCCCGGTCCCCCAGTGAGCAGACGCGCTGCCAGCAACGCGACGCTGGTGGAGTCGGTGCCGCCGGAGACATGGCATGCCGTCGTCTCGCCCATACGGCGCCCGACCGCGTTCTCCAGGGCGAGGCGCAGGTCCTTCGCGGCCTCGCTCAAGCCGTGTCCCTCCGGCACCGGCGGCGACGGGTCGTCAGCCTGACGGGCGTTTGGCGACACTCGACCGCTGTTTCGTGAGACCCGCCCGCGCATCTGCCCGGTGAGCGAGAGCTCCACCACCTCGCCGCCGAGGACGCGGTGCACTCCGGCGAACGGGGTGAGTTCGCAGTGCGGTTGGGCCAGGTTCCCCGTCAGGTACCGGCAGAAGTAGCGACGTTCCAGCTCCGCCGCGTCGCCCAGGCGGCGCGCCGAGGTGCTCACCGCGCCCACTCGGCCACCGGACTCCCTGAAGAACAGGGGGATGCGCGCCTGCTCGTCCCGCATCAGCAGGACGCGGTCGCGACACACCAGGACAGCCGCGTAGTCGCCGGTCGGCACAGGCGGTGGGGCGCCCGGCCGGCCGAAGTCGTCGAGGAGGCGGCGCGCTCCCGCCACACGGTCACGCAACGAGCCGACCCAGCCGACGACCGCCGCCGTGCCGCCCGGTGAGGAGACCGTCGTCACGAGTCCCTGACGCGCCATGGCCTCGGCCACCCAGAGCCTCGGTACGCCCTCGGCCCACTCCAGGCCGAGTGCCTCCACGTCACTGCCCTCCGCCGTCGATCGACAGCACCGGCGCGAACGCGTGCCCGCGCGGATCGGCGTCCGGGATGCACAGGCCGGCCGACGACGTCCAGGCGTGCAGGGCGAACGGGTGCTCGCGCACACCGACGTGCAGCACCGCCTTCAGGCCGCGCCGCCGCAGCAGCACGAAAGCCGTCACGGCCTCCGCCTTGCAGTCGTCGTTCACGAACCAGCTTCTCCGGCTGTGCGCCATCACTGCCCGCTTGAGCCGTGCGACGTCCTCCGCCGAAGGGGGATCCGCCCGGGCGTACTCCGGGGCAGCCAAGGCCAGAAGCCGAAGCGCGCGCCCGAATCCCATCGTCCGGATCAGCAGGTGCACTCCGCGCAGCCACACTCCGACCTCGGTGTCGGAATGCTCCCTCGGGCGAGCCGTGGCACACCCCGCGCGCAGGAGATCGGTGAGCAGTTCCGCGCGTTCCTCAGGGCTCCCGTCAGTGAGCTTCCGGACGTCCGCGGTCGCCATTCCGAGAAAACGGGTCCGCTTCCAGTCCGCGATCAGCGCTCCGCTCGACATTCTGGTGACACGGCAGTGCGGTGACAGGATCCGCGCCATGCCTACCAGGGCATCGGTGTCCTCTGCCACCGCACCATCTCCAGACGCGTGGGGTCAGCCCAGGTATCCGTGACCGTCGTACATGCTGCCGCTGGCGCCCCTGATCAGACGGCCCGTGCCGAGAAGGACGAGCCCACGCGGCATACGACGGCGCAGCAGTCGGAGAAACATTCGCCTACCTCCAGAATCAGGCAGCCGTCGGCGTAATTTCAGGCTACTCCGCCCGATATGCCCCGCAACCGGGGTTCTGCTTCAGGGCCTCGACGAAGGCGGTGAAGGCCGGGGCGGGGAAGGTGAGGGTGGCGCGGGTGGGGGCTTTGGAGTCGCGGACGGCTATGTGGGGGTGGCGGTGGGCGACCTCGATGCAGGCGTTGCCCTCGCCGCCGCCGGAGAAGGACGACTTCTGCCAGGTGTCGGGGGTCATCATGTCCTCACAGCTCCTTGGCCAGCCTGTGGATGAAGTCTCGCGAACGCTCGGGTTCGAGTGACACCGCTTCCAGCCTACGGAAGAGTGTTCGGAAGCGGCTGAGTTGGGCTTGGGCGTCGATAAACGCCGTGCCGTGGGGGTCGTCGCGTACGGCGGTGTCCAATTCGGGAACGGGGCCGCCCGCGTACACCATGGCGCTGTCGGCTCCGCCGAAGTCCTCCAGGTCGAATGGGATGACGCGGACCGTGATGTTGTCGGCCTCGGAGAGGTCCAGGACGCGGGTGAGTTGGGCCCGTGCTGCGGCAGTGCCGCCGACTTTGATGCGCAGTGCCGCTTCGTGGATCACGGCCTCATAGGGGATGGGGTGGGGTCGCTCGATGATGACCCTCCGTTTCATCCGGTGCTCCACCCAGCGCTCGACCTCGCTGTCCGGGAATTCCGGGTTCACGTAGGAGAAGAGGGCACGGGCGTAGTTCCCGGTCTGAAGGAGGCCCGGGATGTGCAAGAAGTCCACGTCCCAGCGATAGCTGGCGTGGTGCTCCAGCTCGGACAGATCCAGGAACGGCGTGGGCAGGTGGCCTCGGTACTCCTCCCACCAGCCGCGCGTCCGGTCGGTTGCCATGGCCACCAGTGCGGCGACCAACTCCGGGTCCGCGCAGGAGTAATGCCCAGCAAGGCGTCGTACGCGTTCCGCGCTCACGCCCGCGACCCCGGACTCGATCTGACTCATCTGGACCGAGTCGGCTCCGAGCAGTGCCGCGGCCTCACGCGCCTTGAGCCCGGCTGCTTCGCGTAGTTTGCGCAGCTCAAGACCCAGGCGTGCCTGACGGGCGGTGGGCTGCTTGCGACGCCCCATGCGCTTCCTCCTTCACCCCCAACTACCGGGAGACCCCGACTCGTTCGGGGGCAAGATTACGGCAACAGCTTGCACGGACCTAAATGTAGGACCTACCGTCAGTGACGCGACGCACACGCTGCGGAAACGTCGGGACCCCCGGAAGCGCACCGCCCCGTCCTGCCATGACGGGCGCGGCAATGACACCGCCCGTCGACCGCATTCCCTCCGCAACCCCGCACCACCTGAACGGAGTTGACCCATGCCCGAAATCCGGCCCGACCGGCTCGGCGACCACCCGACCGCCGCCACCGACTCCTGGGAGTACTGCCTCTACATCCCCAACGACCCACGTGCCGTCACCGTCAGTCGCCGCACCCTCCGTCTCGTCCTGACCCTGCACGGACTCATCGGCCTCGTCGACACCGCCGAACTGCTCGCCGCCGAGTTGGTCGGCAACGCCGTGCGGCATCAGAAGGGGCCCGCCGCGTTGCGGGTGCGGTGGCGGGAGGGGGTGTTGCGGATCGGGGCGTGGGACGCGGATCCGGAGCCGCCCGAGCCGCCGGGGAGGTTCGAGGAGCTGGAGGGGGCGGAGGAGGGGCGGGGGCTGGCCCTCGTGCGGGCCTGCTCCGATCTCTGGGGCTGGCAGCCGCTGTCCAGGTTCGGCAACCGGGGCAAGGTCGTGTGGTGCGAGATCGGCGTTCCGGGAGCGCGTACGCCGGTGTGACCACTGACACAGCTGTGACCCGTGATGCCGACGGCCTCCGATCCGCTGGGGCAGGCGGGGGGAACTGGCAGTCCGTTCCCTCCACCCGAACGAGGGGGGAACGGACCTGTGGAAGACGCGGGTGGGATGAGAGCGTGTGCGGCCGGATTCGTCGCGCGGGTCACCGCGCGCAACCGGCTGCCGTTGGACTACTCCGTCGCCAGCCTGCGGGTCGTCGACTTCCTGGTCGACGGGTTGCGCAAGGGCGGCGCGGACCGGGAGCGCGCGCACGACACGCTGGTGGGGCTGGGGGCGTACGTCGGTGAGGTGCTCGTCCGGCGGGCGGGCGCCCAGTGGGTGGATCTCGACGCGTACCAGCAGACGTGTTTCGGCCAGCCGGTCGGCGTGCGGATGCCGGACGGGCGGGTCTGGAACCCCCTCGGGAAGGTCGTCAACCGGTTCGAGGCGGGCGGGACCGAGGAGTCCCTGCACACCTTCTATCTGACTCTGCACGGCAGGGCCCGCAGGGCGCCGGCCAGGAGGAGGGCGGCGGCCTGACCGGGGGACACGCCGCCGGTACCGGCACGGTCCCACGAGGGTGGACCGCGCCGGGCCCGCCGCTGCCCTGTGACACATCTGTGAGCCGTGACGCTGATGACCGTGGGGGCGTGAACCCGGCTGGAACGTCCGCTCGGAGCGGACGTCACGCACCCGCCACGAACTCCGCACGAACGAGGACAGTCTTGGGCCAGGGAGGGGAACCCCGGCGCGCGCACGCGTACGACGGGGAACTGGGCGCGGCCGTAGCACGGGCTCAGGACGGCGACGAGGCCGCGTTCGCGGTCGCGTACCGGATCGTGCAACCGGGACTGCTCGGCTATCTGCGCGGAATCGTCGGCGACGACGCCGAGGACGTCGCCTCCGACGCCTGGCTGGAGATCGCCCGGGACCTCGGGCGGTTCAAGGGCGACGGGGCGGGCTTCCGGGGCTGGACGGCGACCATCGCCCGGCACCGGGCGCTGGACCATCTGCGCAGGATGCGGGTACGGCCCCGGTCGGCGACGCTCGAACAGGACGTGCTCGACCTGCCGGGGACGCACAGCACCCACGACCAGGCCCTGGAGACCCTCTCCACGGAGCGGGCCCTGGAACTGGTGCGGGGGCTGCCGCGCGACCAGGCCGAGGCGGTCCTGCTGAGGGTCGTGGTCGGACTGGACGGACCGGCCGCGGCTCGCGTCCTCGGCAAGCGGCCCGGCGCGGTCCGTACGGCCGCCCACCGGGGGCTGAAGCGGCTCGCCAGGCAGCTCGGCGTCGAGGGTGTGACGGATGACGGCCGCAGGACGCTTGGGGAGTCGAAATGAACGGTGACGGCCGCAGCCCGTATGGATCAGCGAATGGATCAGGGGCGGCGGACGTTCCCGAAGGCAACATCAGCAACGAAGTGGACAGGCGGGACCAGGCATGGGTGAACGGATGAGCGACGGCGGGGACCTCGGCCGCCGGCGTGCACACCCTGATGGCACCGTCTCCGGATCGCACGGATCGCACGGATCGCACGGATCGCACGGATCGCACGGATCGCAAGGACCGCGTGGATCGCACGGCTCCCATCGATCGCCCGGGTCGTACGGATCCGTCGGCGGCGGCGGTGTGGAGGAACTGCTCGCGGCCGCCCTGCGGACCGGCACCGCCACCGACGCCGACGAGGGCGAGCGGCGTGCCGTCGCCGCCTTCCGGGCCGCCCGGGACTCCGGCGCCCACCAGGCCCGTACCCGGCGCCGGGACGACTGGCGTCCCCGCGGGCAGCGGCACGCCTCCCGTTCGCTGAAGGCCACGCTCTCCGTCCTCGTCGCGAGCCTCGCCCTGGGCGGGGTCGCGGTCGCCGCGATCGGCTCCGCCGGGTCCTCCACGGACGCCCGCGACGACGGCGGGCGTCCGCGTCAGTCGGCGAGCGCGCCCGACGCGTCCGGCACGTCGCAGGCCGCGGGCTCCGGCACGGCGTCCACCTCTCCCTCCGACTCCGCCTCCGCCGACCGGGACCGGCCGGTGAACGCGCAGGACGTCGAGGCGCACTGCCGGGCCTACGAGCAGGTCAAGGGGCGCGGCAAGGCGCTGGACTCCACGGCCTGGCAGCGGCTGGTCACCGCCGCCGGAGGCGAGGAGAACGTCACCGCTTTCTGCGCGGCGCAGACCGCGTCCGCCTCCGCCGCCCCTTCCTCCGGTTCTTCCGGAGCCCCGTCCGCGGGCAATGGCCAGGACAAGGGCGGCAAAACGGGCGAGAACTCCGGCGACGGGAACGGCCAGCAGAAGCCGGAGACCGAGAAGACCCCTGAGGCCAAGGGCAAGAACCAGTAAAGCCCGGCGGGCTGCTCACCTGCCCCGGCGGGCTCAGTAGCCCCCGAACCGCCCGGTGCGGCTCAGTGCCCCGGAGAGCTCCGGAAGCACAGTGGCTGCCGGCGGTCCGGCAGAGATCCGTGGACGGTCCGGCAGTGGCCGTGGACCCGGTTTCCAAGGCGCGCCCGCCACAGCAACGGCCGGAGCCGCCACCCCCCACAGGAGAGGCCCCGGCCGTCGCGCGGCACGGGCCGCGCGGCGACCCGTACTTCCTACAGCGCCGAGAGTGCGTTTTCTGTCACACCCCGGGTCGGCGAACCCCGTCACGAGTTGGTTGCATCCCGTACGGACGTGGACGACCAGCGGTTTCAGGTCGTAACGTGCCTTTCGCGCCGGACGGCGCAGCGGCTGGAGCACCATGACCACTGCAGCACCGTGACCAACCGGGGGCCGCGACCGTTGAGGGCCGGGACCATGTGCGGTCGGTGACACCGCAACCATCAACCGAGGAACCACGACGTGGGGGACGACGCGGAGCTGACAGCCGCGGTGCTTGCGGCACAGGACGGAGACGAGACCGCGTTCCGGGCTGTGTACCGCGCGGTGCACCCGCGGCTCCTCGGGTATGTCCGCACCCTCGTCGGCGACCTCGACGCCGAGGACGTGGCCTCCGAGGCCTGGCTGCAGATCGCCCGTGACCTGGAGCGGTTCACCGGCGACGCGGACCGCTTCCGCGGCTGGGCCGCCCGGATCGCCCGCAACCGGGCCCTCGACCACGTCCGTATGCGCGGGCGGCGCCCCGCGATCGGCGGCGACGAGACGGAGCTGACCGGGCGGGCCGCCGAGTCCGACACCGCGGGCGAGGCCATCGAGGCGCTCGCCACCGGTCGCACCCTCGACCTCATCGCCCGTCTGCCGCAGGACCAGGCCGAGGCCGTCGTCCTGCGGGTCGTCGTGGGCCTGGACGCCAAGACGGCCGCCGAGACGCTCGGCAAGCGGCCCGGTGCCGTACGGACGGCCGCGCATCGTGGACTGAAGAAGCTCGCCGAGCTGCTCGGCGAGGATCCGGAAACGGCCGGTGTGCTCGACGCACTCCCGCCCCAGCGAGGACCGCGCTCGGGCGCGGTGACGTCCGCCGGTGTGACGCATGTGCGCGCGCGGACGCAGAAGGACATGTGATGGCCGACGAGCGCTGTGACTTCCCGGGAGACGCGGAGTCCCAGGACGCGGACTCCCCCAGCGGACCGGCCTCGGGCCGGGCCCGCGGCCGATGGCTGGACCGGGCGACCGCGGAGCGTCTGCTGAGCGGGGAGACACCGGACAACGCCGTCCCCCCGGCCCACCGCGCCGAGGCCGACCGGCTCGCCGGCACCCTGAACGCCCTCGCCGCCCTCTCCGCCGACCGGACCCCGTCCGACGAGGAACTCCCCGGCGAGGCCGCCGCACTGGCCGCCTTCCGCAAGGCGCGCGCCGAACGTGCCGACATCGCCGCCGAGTCGGCGGCCACGGCCCGGGACGCACGCCAGGGGGAGGGGGCCGCGCTCGCGGCTTTCCGCCGGGCCCGCGGTGAGCGCGCGGTCGAGCCCGTGACCGGCGAGGGCTTCGGCGAGGGCGGGCCCGGCGAGTCCGCCGCGCTCGCGGCCTTCCGCGCGGCGCGCGCCGGGCGCGCCGACGGTGCCGAGCGCGCCGACCGTGCCGCCGAGCCGAGCGCACCCGACGCCGACGCCGGGCTCGTCCACATCGATGCCCGGGCGACGGCCGGCGCTCGCCCCCGTTGGACGCGGCCCGCCCGGCTGGGGCTGGCCGCCGCGCTCGCCGTCGGGATGGTCGGCGGAGTCGCCGTCGCCGCCGGGACCGGGGTACTGCCGACGCCGTTCGACCGGGCCGAGCCGGAGCCCGCGGCCTCCGTGTCGGCCACCGCCTCGCCCGAATCCAACCGGCCGCTCTCCTCACCCTCCCCGGGCGCGACCACGGGCGGCGGAGCGGGTGAGGCGACTCCCGACGGCGGCCCGAGCGGGACTCCGGCGCCGAACGCCACGGGGAACGCCAAGGGCGGCGCCGGCGACGACCCGGCCGACCGTGGCGGCGCCGGGGTGCCGGGCGCGGTGGCCTCGGCCTGCCGGGACGTCCGCGACGGCAAGACGTTGAACACCGAGCGCCGCCACACCCTGGAGGACGCCGCGGGCGGCTCCTCGCGCGTGCCGGCGTACTGCGCGCAGGTCCTCGACCCGGTCGGCGGCCGGCTCGGCGGCGTCACCGGCGGACAGAAGGACCACGACGAGCGGGGCGGCTGGACCGGCGGGGACGGCGACGACTCCACCGGCGGCAAGACCGGCAAGGGCGGCGCGGGCGGCAAGGGCGGAAGCGGCGGCAAGACCGGGAAGGACGGCAAGGGCGGAACCGGGAAGAACGGGAACGGCGGGAAGGGCGACGCCTCCGGCGGCAACGGCGGCGCGGGCGGCTCCGGCAGCGGTCACCACCCGAACGGCATCGCCGCGCCCTCCGCCCCGTCCGCCCCCTCCCCGTCGACCTCCTCCCCCCTGCCCGAGCGGTCCGACCAGGAGAAGGACCCGTCGCCCCAGCCGACGAACAGCGCCCTCTGAGCAGATTCGCGCCCCCTCTGACCTGCGGCTTTGAAAGTCGCAGAAATTTCTTCGCGACGGGTGTGACGTTTTTGGCGTCCCCGACGCAGTAAGAAGTGAGCCGACTGGTCATCGGCCCTCGCACTGAGCCGGGGTTCCCCCCGTACCTACGGCTCGTGCACCTGGCGCGGGCGGGACACGTTCCCCCGGTCCCGCCCGCGCCCCAACGCCTCACCAGGAGACGACGACCTTGTCCCCCGCTGCCCGGGGGGGGCGCCCCGGGGGGGGGGGGGCCCCGGCCCCCCCCGCCCCCCCCCCCGCCCCAACGCCTCACCAGGAGACGACGACCTTGTCGCCGCTCCTCACTTCCGCGAACAGATCCGCGATCGCCGCCTCGTCCCGTACGTTGACGCAGCCGTGCGAGGCCCCGGCGTATCCCCGGGCCGCGAAGTCCGACGAGTAGTGCACCGCCTGCCCGCCGCTGAAGAACATCGCGTACGGCATCGGCGAGTCGTAGAGCGTGGACACATGGTGGCGGGACTTCCAGTAGACGCGGAACACACCCTCCCGGGTGGGCGTGTACTGGGAGCCGAACCGGACCGACATCGTCGACCGGGTCCGGCCGTCGATCATCCAGCGCAGCGTCCGGCTCGTCTTGTCGATGCACAGCACCCGCCCGGTCAGGCACCGCGGATCGGGTTCGGCGGCCGGCTGACCGCCCATCAGGTACAACTCCCACTGCCCCGGCTCGTACGTCATCCCGAGCAGCCGCTCCCAGGTGACGGTGTCCGTCCTCCCGGTCCGCGGCAGCCCCCGCTTGCCCTGGAACCCCGCCACCGCCTCCTCGGTCGCCTCGTCGTACGTCCCCGTCGGCCCCTCGAACAGCCAGGCCACCTGTTGCAGCCGGGCCTGGAGCTCACGGACCTCGCGCCCGGTGTCGCCGCGGGACCAGAGGACGCGGGCGGGCTCGGGCGGCTCCGAGGGCTCGGGGGAGGCGGTGGGGGCGGCGCTCCGCGCCTCGCCGTCGCCGGGCGCCGCCGGGGGCGTACGGGTCGTGGGGGCCGTACGGCTTCCGGTGCCCGTGGGGTTGACGTCGATGTGGACGGGCGCGCGTGCCTTGCCCTCCGCGTCCGTCGTCTGCGCCGTGCAGCCGCACATCGTCACCAGAGCCGCCGTACCCGCCGCGACAGCGAGTGATCTTCGCATCGTCATGCCCGAGATGTTCCCCCCGGACGGCGGCTCGCGAACGGAGCCGATGTGGTGTGCCCTGGACTTGTGACGGGGACCGCAACCACTCTGTGAGGAAGGTCCCAGCGTGCTCCCCTCCACCGGGTGCACGCCCGCCGCTACAGTCCGTCGAAGGGTCGGGTCTGTACTGGCGAGTAACCGGCGTAACTCGAGCAACTGCTCAGCGGGAGGCATCACACCATGGCGCGCGAGTCGGAGTCCGGACTGCCCATCGAGCCGGTCTACGGACCGGACGCTCTCAAGGGCTGGGACCCGGCCGACAAGCTGGGCGATCCGGGCTCGTACCCCTTCACGCGGGGTGTGTACCCGTCGATGTACACCGGCCGCCCCTGGACGATGCGCCAGTACGCGGGCTTCGGCACGGCGGTGGAGTCCAACGCCCGCTACAAGCAGCTGATCGCCAACGGCACGATGGGCCTGTCGGTCGCCTTCGACCTGCCCACCCAGATGGGCCACGACTCCGACGCCCCGATCGCGCACGGCGAGGTCGGCAAGGTGGGTGTCGCGATCGACTCGGTGGACGACATGCGGGTGCTGTTCGGCGGGATCCCGCTGGACAAGGTCTCCACGTCGATGACGATCAACGCGCCCGCCGCCCTCCTGCTGCTGATGTACCAGCTGGTCGGCGAGGAACAGGGCGTCCCCGCCTCCCAGCTCACCGGCACCATCCAGAACGACGTGCTGAAGGAGTACATCGCGCGGGGGACGTACATCTTCCCGCCGAAGCCGTCGCTGCGTCTGATCGCGGACATCTTCAAGTACTGCAAGGCCGAGATCCCGAAGTGGAACACGATCTCGATCTCCGGCTACCACATGGCGGAGGCGGGCGCCTCGCCCGCGCAGGAGATCGCGTTCACGCTGGCGGACGGTATCGAGTACGTGCGCACGGCGGTCGCGGCCGGCATGGACGTCGACGACTTCGCCCCCCGGCTGTCCTTCTTCTTCGTGGCGCGGACGACGATCCTCGAGGAGGTCGCCAAGTTCCGTGCCGCCCGGCGCATCTGGGCACGGGTGATGAAGGAGGAGTTCGGCGCGAAGAACCCCAAGTCCCTGATGCTGCGCTTCCACACCCAGACGGCCGGGGTGCAGCTGACCGCCCAGCAGCCCGAGGTGAACCTGGTGCGCGTGGCGGTGCAGGGCCTGGCCGCGGTCCTCGGCGGCACGCAGTCCCTGCACACGAACTCCTTCGACGAGGCGATCGCGCTGCCGACGGACAAGTCCGCGCGGCTGGCGCTGCGCACCCAGCAGGTGCTGGCGTACGAGACGGACGTGACGGCGACCGTCGACCCCTTCGCCGGGTCCTATGTCATCGAGAAGATGACCGACGAGGTCGAGACGGCCGCGCTGGAGCTGATGGGCAAGGTCGAGGACCTCGGCGGCGCGGTCTCCGCGATCGAACACGGCTTCCAGAAGAACGAGATCGAACGCAACGCGTATCGGATCGCTCAGGAGACGGACTCCGGTGAGCGGGTCGTCGTCGGCGTCAACCGCTTCCAGCTGGACGAGGAGGAGCCGTACGAGCCCCTCCGCGTCGACCCGGCCATCGAGGCCCAGCAGGCGGAGCGGCTCGCCAAGCTGCGGGTCGAGCGCGACCAGGCCGCGGTGGACACCGCCCTGTCCGCCCTGAAGAAGGCGGCCGAGGGCGAGGACAACGTCCTCTACCCGATGAAGGACGCGCTGAAGGCCCGGGCGACGGTGGGCGAGGTGTGCAACGCCCTGCGGGAGGTCTGGGGGACTTACGTGCCTTCGGATGCGTTCTGAGCTGGGCGATTACCCCGTTTGAGTGATCACGGGCGGAATGTGCCCGTTCCCGGTTACTCTCGTGAAGAGTGCTCCCCGAAAGGAGGTTGCCGTGGCTGTGATAGAGCGCGAGATGACGATCGCTGAGGCCGCCGAACGTGTCTCCAGCTGGCTGCCCGGACACCGCGTGGAGATCCTTCGAGGGAGCCTTATCGTGACGCCGCCGCCGGACGCGCCGCATCAACTGACGCTGGCCGACGTGATCTACGAGTTCCGGCGGGCCGGATGCAACGAGGTCGGACTTCGAGTAGGTCCTGGGATCGGCTTGTGGTTGCCTACCGGATCGGCCGACTACGCGATCCCGGACCTGTCCGTCGTTGACGCGGACTTCCGGGACGCGCTCGTCGAGAAGAACTGTTACGCGCCGCACGTCTTCCGTCTGGTGCTGGAGGTGACCTCTTCGAACTGGGCAGACGACACGCTCAACAAGGTCGAGATCTACGCCGAGACCGGCATCCCGGTCTACATCGTCGCCGACCGCAAACACGACGAGGTCCTCCTCTACACCGACCCGGCCGACGGCAAGTACCCCGACCCCCTCCGCTACAAGCGAGGCCAGACCGTCCCCGTCCCCGAGTCCGTCGGCGTCGCCCTCGAACTCTCTGTCGACACCCTCCTCGACGGCGACGACTAACGAAGCCCGAGCCGCGTGACGTAGTCGTCGAGTCGCGTCGGCGAGTCGCCGGCCCAGCCGACGTACCCGTCCGGTCGTACGAGGAACAGGCCGGTCCCGTACGTCTCGTGGGCCGGGCCGCGCACCACGGGCACCGTCTCCCCGAGGTCCGGTTCCTGCGTGGTGCCCAGCGCGAGCAGCGTCCATCCCGGTCCCCGGAAGACGTCGAACAGCCGCGTGCCGGACACGACCGCGTCCGGGGCGCGATCACCGGCCCGCACCCTTCCCGGCGCCTCACGCGTCTCCTCCGCCAGGCTCGACTCCCGGTAGCCCAGCCCCAGTTGGCGTGTCGCCTCTCCGCGCCGCGCCTCCCCCCGGTGCACGCTCGTCGACAGCCCCAGCATGTGCGCCGCGACGGGCCGCCGTTCCTCCTCGTAGGTGTCCAGCAGCGCGGCGTCCGCGCCGTGCCGCAGGACCGCGCCCAGCTTCCAGCCCAGGTTGTACGCGTCCTGGACGCTGGTGTTGAGGCCCTGGCCGCCGGCCGGTGAGTGGACGTGGGCCGCGTCACCGGTCAGGAAGACCCGTCCGCAGCGGAAGCGGTCCGCCAGGGCCGCCCGGGGGCGGAAGTCCGAGGCCCAGCGGACCTCGGTCACGGCCTCGGGGGCGAGGTGCGAGCGGGCGGCGACCAGCTCGCGGACGGCGGCGAGGGAGACGTCCACCGACGCCCCCTCCGGGAACCGGGCCACCAGCTGGAAGTCCTCCGTCCCGGCCAGCGGGCAGATCGCCAGGAAGCCGTCGCCCTCGCCGCTCGGCGGGAAGATGTGCCAGTTCTCGCGGTCCAGGCCGCTCACCCGGACGTCGGCCACCAGCATCGGGCTCGGGTCGACCGTCTCGCCCGTCATGCCGATGCCGAGCGTCCGGCGCACGGTGGAGCGGCCGCCGTCGGCGGCGACCACGTAGCGGGCGCGGACGCCGGCGCCCGACGCGAAGTGCGCGGTCACGCCGTCCTCGTCCTGGTCGAGCCCGACCAGCTCCCGTCCGAACGCGACCTTTCCGCCCAGCTCCTCCAGCCGCGCCAGAAGGATCTCCTGCGTGCGCCACTGCGGCACCATCCACGGTTCGGCGTACGGCGAGTCCTCCGTCGCCTCGGCCGGGTCGAACATCCGGTGTTCGCCCGCGCGCTCGCCGTTCTGCCAGATCATCCCGACCGGGTAACCGCCGCCCGCCGCGCGGATCGCGTCGAGGACGCCGAGGTCGTCGAAGACCTCCATCGTGCGCGGCTGGATCCCCTTGCCGCGCGAGCCGGGGAAGAGGCCGCCGGCCCGCTCCACCACGAGCGCGTCCACCCCGCGCCGGGCGAGATCGATGCCCGCCGTCAGCCCGCTCGGCCCCGCGCCCACCACCAGTACGTCCACATGAGTCGTCATACGACCACCTGTCCTTAACGCTGTTAAGTGCCGTTGTCCGCCAGCGTGTCCTTAACGGCGTTAAGCTGTCAAGCGTGAACCCCGAACGACGCGCCCCCCTCGACCGGAAACGGGTGGCCGACACCGCGCTGCGGCTCCTGAACGACGTGGGCCTGGACGGCCTCACCCTGCGGGCCATCGCCAAGGAGCTCGACGTCAAGGCCCCCGCCCTGTACTGGCACTTCAAGGACAAGCAGGCGCTGCTCGACGAGATGGCGACGGAGATGTACCGCCGGATGGTCGCCGGTGCGCCCCTCGCCCCGGCCGACACCTGGCGGGAGCGGCTGCTGAAGGCCAACCGGGGGCTGCGGGCGACGCTGCTCGGCTACCGCGACGGCGCCAGGGTCTTCAGCGGCTCACGCTTCACCGGCATCGAGCACGCCGAGCAGATGGAGGACACCCTGCGCCTGTTCACGGGCTGCGGATTCACCCTCGCCCAGGCGGTCCGCGCGACCTCCACGACGTACCTGTACACACTCGGCTTCGTCATCGAGGAACAGGGCGTCCAACCCCTCCCCGGCGAACGGCGCGAGGGCTTCGACGTCGAGGAACGCGCCCGTCTCATGAGCGCGTTCCCCCTGGCCGCGAAGGCGGGCGCGGAAATCTTCACCGATTACGAACAGCACTTCGAGGAGGGGCTGAAGATCGTCATCGACGGAATCGCGGCACGGTACGGGCGCGAATAGCGATCCCGTTTCGGCGATCGAGAAGGGTCGCGTCAGGCCGAGTTAACCGGTCGACAATTCTGGATCCGTATTCCGTACACGAGGTAATGGCCGAACGGCGTATGTCGCTTCACCGCATCTCACCCCTCATCACGCGTTCGAGTCGCGTTCACAGAGCGCCCCTACGTTCGCCGAATGCCAGACATATCCAGCCGGGTGCAGGCCTCCCGCGTCCCCCGTCAGCGCGGTGGCGCCGCGCTCGTCTCATATGTGTTGCCCGTCTTCAACGAACAGGACGGGATCCGCCACTTCCACGAGGAGCTAGTGGCGGCATTGGGTGAACGCCCCGAGTTCACCTATGAGTTGGTGTACGTCAATGACGGCTCCTCCGACGGCACGCTGCCCGTCCTGGAGGACATCGCGAAGAACGACCGGCGCGTCCGGGTCGTCGACTTCGCGCGCAACTTCGGGCACCAGATGGCCATCACGGCCGGTATCGACGAGGCGCGCGGCGATGCCGTGATCGTCATGGACACCGATCTCCAGGACCCGCCGAAGGTCAGCCTCCAGCTGATCGACGCCTGGCGGGACGGCGCGGAGATCGTGCACGCCCGTCGGCGCAGCCGGCAGGACACGTTCTTCAAGAAGACGACCGCGCACGCCTTCTACCGGCTGCTGCGGTCCTCCACCGAGGTGGACATCCCGGTGGACACCGGCGACTTCCGGCTCATGGACCGGCGCGCCGCCGACGAACTGCGGCGCTTCCGTGAGCGCAGCCGGTTCGTGCGCGGCATGGTCGCCTCGATGGGCTTCCGGCAGACGGAGGTCCCCTTCGACCGCGACGAGCGGTTCGCCGGAGAGACCAAGTACCCGCTGAAGAAGATGGCGCGCCTCGCCATCGACGGGCTGACCGGCTTCTCCACCGCACCCCTGCGCATGATCACCAAGCTCGGCTTCGCGGTGCTCGCGCTCTCGCTCGTCGGCATCGTCTACGCGCTCGCCATGAAGGTGCTGCGGCCGGAGATCACGGTCTCCGGCTGGACGATGCTGATGGTCGTCGTCCTGTTCCTCGGCGGTGTGCAGATGCTGTCGCTCGGCGTGCTGGGCAGCTACGTCGGGCGCACCTACAGCGAGGTGCAGGGCCGCCCCCTGTACACCGTGCGGCAGGTCATCTCGCACGGCTCGGAGGCCGGCGGTGACGGCATCGGCCATGGCCACTGAGGACATGGTGCACGCCGGCTCCCGGACGGGCACCGACACCCCGGCGGGCACCGACACCCTGCGGGACACCCGTACCCGCACCCGTACCCGCGACCTCCGCCAGCTGATCTCGTACGCGCTGGTCGGCGGCAGCGGCGTCCTCCTCGACATGGGCGCCTTCCTGCTGCTCTACAACGTGGCCGGGCTGCACGAGCAGGTGGCCAACCTGTTCTCCACCAGCCTCGGCATCACCAACAACTTCGTCCTGAACGCCCTGTTCACCTTCAGCAAGCGCGACCGCCTGCTGGTGCGCTATCTGCGCTTCTACGCCGTCGGTCTGACCGGTATCGCCCTGACGTTCGTGCTGTTCGCGGTGTTCTCCCGAGGACTCGGCATCGACCCGAACCTCGTGAAGGCCGGCTCGCTGCCGGCGGTGCTGGTCTTCCAGTTCCTGCTCAACAGAAAGTGGAGTTTCGCATGAATCTCGGCGTCATCGGCGCGGGAGCGACCGGCCTCACCGCCGCGTACGACGCGGTCAAGCAGGGCCACGCGGTCACCGTCCTGGAGGCCGCCGACGAACTGGGCGGGCTCGCCGCGTCGATCCCCGTCGGGGGAGTGCCGCTGGAGCGCTACTACCACCACATCTTCCGCAGCGACCGCCAGATGATCGAACTCATCGAGGAGCTGGGCCTGGGCGGCGACCTGCGCTTCCACAAGACCACCACCGGTGTGTACCGCGACGGGCGGATGCACCCCTTCAGCACCCCGCTGGAGATGCTGAGCTCCCCGCTGTACGGCCTGCCCGCCGGTGTCCGCTTCGGACTGTCGTCGGCGTGGCTGAAGATCGTGCGCGACGGGGAGAAGTTCAACGACCGCACCGCGTTGAGCTGGCTCCACAAGTGGGCCGGACGGCGCGCCACCGAGGCCGTCTGGGAGCCGTTGCTGCGCGGCAAGTTCGGCGACCGCGCCGACCAGGTGTCCATGGCCTGGCTGTGGGCGCGCGTCCACTGCCGCACCTTCGAACTCGGCTACCTGGACGGCGGGTTCGAGCGCGTGTACGCGACGCTGCGCGACCGGATCGCCGAGCGCGGCGGCAAGGTCGAGTTCGGCAGGCGGATGGAGACGATACGCCAGGACGGCGAGGAGGGGCCGGTCACCGTCCGCACCGCCGACGGCGCCACGTACACCTTCGACCGTCTCATCGTCACCACCCCGCAGCCCGCCTTCGCCAAGGCCGCCGACGCGCCGGCCGACGACGCGGTCTGGCGCAACCAGTACCTGGGCGCGACCTGCTTCGTCCTGGAGCTGGACCGCAGCGCCATCCCGTACTACTGGCTCAACATCAACGAGCCCGACTTCCCGTTCCTCGCGGTCGTCGAGCACACGCGGATGATCGACCCGGCCCAGTACGGGGGCCGCCACCTCCTCTACGTCGGCAACTACGTCGAGCGGGACGACTGGCGCTTCACCAGCGAGCCGGCCGAGCTGCTGGAGCGCTATGTGCCGTACCTGAAGCGGCTGAACCCTCGGTTCGACCGCACCTGGATCCAGAACTGGCACTTCTCGCGGGCGCCGTTCGCCCAGCCCGTGGTCACGCCCGAGTACAAGGCGCTGATCCCCGGCCACCGCACCCATCTCAGCCGGGTGACGCTCGCGACGATGTCGCAGATCTACCCGCAGGACCGGGGGCAGAGCTACTCGGTGGAGCTGGGCCACAAGGCGGCGCGCCTCGCGGGCGCCGTCTGACCGACGCTCGGCCCGACAGGCCCCGGCGGGAGGACTCCTCCGCCGGGGCCTGTCGCACGCGCCTCCCGCATGAGCCGTACACGCCTCAGCGCAGAGTGCACACCACGAGCTGGCGCCCCTCCGGCTTGGGACAGTCGTACGTGTTCCGGATCGCGGCGGCGATCCGCGGGTCGATCACGCCCAGCGACAGCCAGCTGGGCTGGTAGACGGCGTACGCGGGCGGGTGCTCCTGCGTGATGCAGCGCACGTTCTCCCGGGTCGAGGTGAGGGAGGGGACCTCGGTGAGCTGCTTGGGCACGTTGAAGAACGTGGGGAACGGATAGCGGCAGGGAGTCGGGTGGCCGATGTAGTACGCCTGCTGGCCGAAGGCCAGGTACTGCACCGGCACCCCCTCCGGGAGTTCCGCGTCCACCTGCTCGGCGGCGCTCTCCGCCGACCGCGCCTGCACCTTCAGCTCCGCGTTGGTGGTGACGAGCTTGCCGAGGATCAGCCGGACCCCGGACGTGGGCCACACCGTCGCGGCCAGGCACACGACGAGCGCGAGGACCGGCAGGGCCACCGGAACACGGCGGGCGCGCGGACGCGGTGCCCGCGCCCGCAGCAGGTCCACCACGCCGGCGAGGAGGGCCACGGCCGACGCCAGCCAGGCGAGCACGTCGGCGTCGACGTCCGCGCGGACGTGGACGAGCAGCGGGGCCAGCACGCCGTACAGCAGGGCGAGCACGGTGAGGGCCAGCGGGGGCCTGCCGTGCCGGCCGTACCAGCGGCCGATCGCGAGACCGGTCAGGGCCGCGGCCACCACCGGCAGGCTCTCGCCGTGGTACGCGAACCAGTTGCCCTGGTAGGCCACGACGGCCAGGCCGATGACGAGGAGCAGCAGGGTGACGAGCACGGCCTCGACGCGCTGCCGGCGCGACGAGAGGGTGGCGGCGAACAGCAGCAGCGCGCCGGGCAGCAGCGCCAGCACCGGCGTGAGGGCGATCCGGTCGCCCAGGTACTGGGCGGTCCGCAGCAGCAGGTCCGGGACGACGATCGGCTCGTTGCCCAGCGCGTGCGCGTTGATGTACGGCATGTCGCGCAGCCACTGCAGCTCGCGCGAGCCCGACCAGGCGCTGAGCGCGAACAGCAGGCCGGTGGCGACGGCGGTCGCGGCGGCGAGCAGCAGCGCCCGTACGCGGTCGACGGCGAAGACCACGAGGAGCGCCATCGCGGCGGTGCCCGCGGTGGAGTACTTCATCAGCACGGCGAGACCGAGCGGCAGCGCGGCCACCACGGCGGCCTGCCGGCGGTCGCGGACGCCGAGCGCGGCGGCGACCGCGCCCGCCGCGAAGACGATCGCGAACCACTCGGGCTGCAGATAGTCGATGACGGGCGCGAAGGCCAGGGTGAGGGCGGTCAGACCTGCGACGAGCATCGCGTCCCGCTCCGGCATACGGCGGCGCAGGGCCCGGTGCAGCAGAAGACCGGCGGCCGCGCACAGGGCGATGCCGATGAGCCGCATGAGGGCTTCGCGCACCGCGTTCGATCCGCCGGTGAGCGAGTCCACACCGGCGATCAGCCAGCGGTAGAAGAACGGCCGGTGCGCGAATGTCTCGGAGGGCGACAGGCCGCTTTGCCCCGTTGTCCGCAGCGCGGCGAGCACATAACGGATGTCGAGAAAGACGCCGGCGGTGAGCGTCGTGTAGAGCAGCAGTGCCGCGGTGGTGATGGCGGTGGTCCACCCCGCGGGAGAGGTGAGGCGCAGCCGACGGGATGCCGGTCCGGGCCGGCTCCGCCCGCGCTGCGCGACGGGCGGAGGTGAGGTGGATGTATCGGTCACACGCGCGAACCTAGCACCGTATTCCGTGAGAATACGGGGCGCTGAAAAGGGCTGATGACGAGTCACCATTTCTTCATCCGCAATTTCCTGACCCGCTCCGGATGTCACACCGAGTTCACCTGGGTTTCGGCGTCGGGACACGCACATGCTGATCCTGCTTTCTTAGGATCGCTTGACTTTCCGCCGAGAATTCAGGTGCACACACGTGGCCAACCAACCGACCCTGTCCGTCGTCGTCCCCTGCTACAACATCGAGTCGTACGTTTCCGAGACCGTGACCAGCCTGGTCAACAACGCCCGGGACGACTTCGAGTTCGTCTTCGTCGAGGACAGATCCACCAAGGACAGGACGTACGAGGCCCTCCTCGCCCTGACGGAGCGGCTCCCGAACAGCCGGGTGATCCGGCACGAGCACAACGGCGGACTGGCGACCGCCCGCAACACCGGAATCGACGTCGCGGAAGGCCGCTACCTCGCCTTCCTCGACGGTGACGACTGGCTGGCGCCGGGCTATCTGGCCCAGCTGGTGGACGTCATCGAGCGGTTCGACGTCGACTTCGTCCGCACCGACCACGTACAGGTCACGGGTGTCGAGCGGGCCGTCCACCGGGCGCCCGAGGGCCGCCGCCACACCCCGCTCGACCCGCGCACCTCCATCCTCCCCGTCGACGACACCACGATGGTCGACTATCCGTACGCGTGGGCCGGCGTCTACCACCGCCGCCTCCTCGATCGGGGCATGCTCCGCTTCCACGACGGGCTGCGCACCGCCGAGGACCGGCCGTGGATCTGGGACCTGCACCGCCGAGCGGAGTCCTACGTCGTCGCCGGCCTGCGCGGGGTCTTCTACCGCCGGGGCGTCGCCGGTTCGCTCACCCAGATCGGCGACGTGCGTCAGCTGGACTTCTTCCGCTCCTTCGACCTCGTGCTCGCCGAACTCGCCGACGACCCCGAGGCCGGCCGGCTGCGCAGGAAGGCGCTGCGCAACTACTGCGTCGTCATCGCCCACCAACTGCTCGACCGGCGCCGGTTCGAGCGCAGCGTGGCCGCGAAGCTGAAACGGCTGGCCGCCGAGGCGCTGGGCAGGATGAGCGAGGAGGAACTGAGCGAGGCCGTGGTGGGAATGGGCGAGGAACGCGTACACGTGCTGCGCCGGGTTCGCGGCGGCATGAAGGAAGTGGCGGCATGATCCAGATGTTCTTCTCGGCCACCCAGTACGCGGCCGCGACCGTCACCGCCGCGATCCGCGCCGGCCGGTTCGGCCCGCGCGAGGGCGTCCGCCGCATCCTCGTCGTCAGCAACACCGCCGCCGTACCGGAGGTCGGCACCCCGCTGGACCGGATGGCCGGCTTCGAGAAGCTGCGCCCCGAGTTCGACCAGGTGCACTCCTGGAACGAGTTCATCTCCCCGCACCACCCGGCCGGCTGGTCGCCGCGCGCCCAGGACGCCCAGCTCTGGGAGAAGGCCGTACGCCTCGCCTGGGACCTGGGCGACGAACCGGTCGAGATCGCCTGCGAGTCCATCCAGGCCAACCCCTCCCGCGCGGTCGCCGACATCTTCGCGGACAGCCCGATCCACGTCTACGCGGACGGACTGATGAGCTACGGCCCCACCCGCAACCGCATCCCGTACGGCATGAGCAGCCGCATCAAGCGCGTCCTCCATCTCGACCTGGTGCCCGGCCTGCGGCCGATGCTGCTGTCCGAGTACGGCGTCCAGCCCGAGGCCGTGCCGAACGAGGCGATCGTCGACGTCCTCGCGCAGATCGGCGAGTCCGGCGCCGGCGTCCTCGCCGAGCGGCTCCCGGCCGACAATCCGCCCACCGCCGTCCTCCTCGGCCAGTACCTCTCCGCGATCGACCTGATCACCCAGGACGAGGAGGAGCGGCTGCACATGCGCATGCTGCGGGCCGCCGCCCGCGCGGGCCACGAGGACGTGCTGTTCAAGCCGCACCCGAGCGCGCCCGCCGTCTACAACGAGTCCCTGCGGGCGGCCGCCGGGGAACTCGGCGTGCGGCTCACCGTGCTGAACGAACCGATCCTCGCCGAGACCGTCTTCGCGTTCCTGCAGCCGAAGCTCGTCATCGGCTGCTTCTCCACGGCACTGATGACCGCCGCCGCCTTCTACGGCATCCCCGTCGCCCGCGTCGGCACGGAGCTGCTCCTGGACCGCATCACGCCGTACGAGAACAGCAACCGCATCCCGCTCACCATCATCGACGCGGCGCTGCCCGACGCGGAGCACGCGGAACTCGGCGGCGCGCTCGAACTGGCGGGGGCGGCGGAGAGGCTGACGCCCCTGGTGCGGGCCGTGGGCTACTGCATGCAGTCCCGCAAGCACCACGCCCTGCGCGAGGAGACCGCCACCTGGCTCGCCGCCCACCTCGCCGAGCACCAGCGCTACTTCAAACGCCGCCGCCTGACGAGCCTGCGGCTTCCCGGCGGGGCTCCGGTCCGAGCGGAGGCGCTGCGGCGGCATCCGGTCGTGCGGCGGGCGGTGCGGCGGATCAGGTCGACGGCGCGTTAGCCGAGCCGTCCGGCGGTTGCGGTCGACAGCGCGTCGGGGAGTGCCGCGATACGTCGTCCGGCGTCTGCGGCAGCGTCGTGGCTGGTCGCGCAGTTCCCCGCGCCCCTTTGCGGGGCGCTGCGCGCCCCGCCCTACCCCCGCCGCACGGCAAGCGCCCGCTTCAGCCGAGGCCCGATCGGCTTCTCCACGAACCGGTGGAGAAGCCACGCGATCCCCAGCATGGCCAGCACGGTCGCGGTGAAGGTGACGTACGGGCTCAGGTCGAACTCGCGGTACAGCACCCGGATGAAGAACCAGCCCAGGTGCTCGTGGATCAGATAGAAGGGGTACGTCAGCGCCCCGGCCACCGTCAGCCAGCGCCAGTTCGCCCGGCTCGTCCAGCCCAGGGCCACCGCGGCGACGGAGACGAAGGCGACGAGGACGATCAGCTGGATGACGTACGGGCTGCGGTGGAAGTCGCCCTGCGGGCCGGGGTGCCACAGGGCCGTGACCGAGTAGCGCTGGCCGAGCAGGAAGCTCATGGCCACGATGCCCCACAGCAGCAGGTCGTTGCCGAAGCGGTGGATCAGGTACAGGGCGAGGCCGCCGATGAAGTACGGGGCGTGGTCGCGCATGACCAGCTGGTCGGTCAGCGGGTTGTCGGCGACCCGGGCGAAGACGCCGGCCAGCGTCCACAGGCAGCAGAACAGCACCACCCGGCGGTAGGTGACGCCCCGCCAGACCACGAACAGCGCGAACAGGGCGTAGAAGCGCACCTCCACCCAGAGCGTCCAGTCGACACCCAGGACCCGGGGCACGCCCATCGGCTGCTGCAGCATGGTGAGGTTGACGAGGAGCTCGTCCGAGCGGAGCGGCTTCGCCACCACCGGCAGGACGAGGCTCGCGGCGGTGACCAGGACGATCGCCACCCAGTACGCCGGATACAGACGGGCGACCCGGGAGCGGAAGAAGTCGCCCGTGCTCCGGCCCCAGCTGCTCATGCAGATCACGAATCCGCTGATCAGGAAGAAGAACTGCACGCCCAGGCTGCCGTAGGTCGCGAACTGTGACAGCGTCGGGAACTTCTCACCGGGGGACTGCTGCCAGGACTGCGCGACCTCGCCGTTCTTGCCGGCGTAGTGGTAGAAGCAGACCATCAGGGCCGCCAGCAGGCGCAGCCCGTCCAGGGCGCGCAGCCGGCCCTCCGCCCGGGGCCGGACCGGAGCCCGGTCGGGAATGAGGACGTTCAGCCGGGGTGCCGGTGTCGGGACCGGTGCCGTGGCCTGGTCAGCCGCGCTCATCCTGAGGACCTTCCGTGGGAGCCGGGAAACGCGTTCGAACGCTAGGCGCCTCCCCGGAGTGAGGGATGTGGAGCGGCTGACTCGGGGGAAGCGCGAAGATGGCGATCCGATGAACCGGTGGGCTACCGCTTGCCGGCCGCCCGCTTCAGGGCCCGCACCCGGCGTGCGAGGCGGCGGACCGTCGCGTTGCGCGGGATGAAGGCGAGCTGGTCCGGTACGGCACCGGGGAGGGCCAGCGCCGCCAGGCGCCGGCGCTTGAAGTAGCGCCAGGTGTGCGGGTTCAGCCGCGTGGAGAGGTAGCGCTCCGCCTCGCCCCGCAGCCCCGGGTGGATCCTGGGCCGCATCGCGAAGCCGACGGCCGTCAGGAGCGCGGACAGCTCGTCCACCTTCTCGGGCGACGGCATGGTCCACGCCTCCACCGCCGGCTTGTCGGTCACGTCCGGCAGCAGCACGTCGACGATGGTGAGCGGCACCCGGCTGCTGTTCTGGTAGGGCGTGAGCCCGGCCAGCACCGTGTCGGTGCCGACCCGGGCGACCGGGAGGCCGTACAGACCGGCGGCGGTGAGCAGCGCGGTGGAGAAACAGCCGACGACGAGGGCGGGCCGCAGCCGTTGGTAGGCCACCTCGGCGAGGACGGGCCGGTCGAGGTGGGTGAGTTCGGCACCCAGCTTCTTCGCCTCGTCCTCCAGCAGCCGGGACCAGCGGGCCGGTGCCGTGGGGTGCGGCTTGAAGACGAGTCTGCGGTGCCCGAGCGCCACGGCGCCGCGCACCATGCCGAGGTGCAACTCCTCCTCCTCGGCGTCGCCGACGATGCCGAGCGCCGAGAGGTACTGCCCGAGCAGCAGGGCCGGCTGCTCCGCCGGGGCGGCCAACTCGGTCTCGTGCTCGGCCAGTTCCCCCAGCACCTTCAGAAACGCCTCGGACGGCACCAGCACCGGCGGCACGCCGAACTCGGTGAGCAGCAGCGGGGTGAGGCCCGGCACCAGGTCGAGGTGGAGCAGCCGGCCGACACGGGTGCCGACCAGCGGGTCGATCTTGTCGCGTGTGGGGCCGTAGCTCATGAGGCCGTCGGCGTAGACGTCGACGGGGGCGCCGGTGAACAACTGGCACAGCGCCAGTGCCGGATTCGCCTGGACGGACTCCACGGCCAGGTGGACCTCGTCGTCACCGAGGTCCCACAGCAGCCGTACGTACCGCTCCCACAGGGGGATGTCGTCGCCGCGCGGGCCCCAGCCGGCGGGGTGGAAGGGGGCGATGGTCTCGTTCCAGGACAGCACCTCGTCGAAGCGTTCACGGATCCGGGCGAAGCCCGGCATCGCGTCGACGGACGGCGTGATCTCCGGATTGACCGCGTTGTTGGTGACCAGCAGCAGCTGACGGTCGGCCGGTGCGAAGAGTCCCGCGTCGAGGGCGGCGGCCAGGGTCGCCGCGCCGTACAGGGTCGAGACGCAGAAGATCCGGGTCGTGCGAGGCATCAGGCGGCCACCGTCCGTGCCGCCACCGGCCTGCGCCGCACGCGCCGCAGGGTGTTCGCCCGCTCGGTGTCCATCGTGTCCATGACCTCCGCGAGCACGTCCTGCGGCATTCTCCTCAGGGCGGCGGCGCACAGGGAGCGCAGCTTCCGGGCCACGGGGGGTTCGAACCTCTCGATCGAGCCGAGGTGATGAGCCATGACCGCGCAGTAGGTGCGCACCGCTTTGGGCAGCAGCCGGTCGGCCTCGGCGTCACGCGCGGTCTCCTCGATCACCTGGTCGAACGCGCGAAGGAAGTCCAGTTGCCGCACATCGCCGATCTGGGTGAGCGAAGAGGCCACTCCGCGCCGGTAGTAGACGCCGAGCAGCCCGACGACGGCGAAGCTGTCCGCCTCCCGGTGGAGCCTCCAGATCCACGGCCGGTCCTCGGCCGTCCGCAGCCCGTCGGTGAAGTGCAGCAGTCCGCGGTCGACCAGGCGGCGGCGGTAGATGCCGGCCCAGGCGTAGGCGTAGTCCACCGAAGTGGACCGGTCGGCGGGCAGGATCGCCTCCCGCGGGTTCAGCACCGCACCGCGGCGGCCGTGCGGGACGCGGTGAACACTGCGGGCCCGCCCGGTGCACTGCACGTGATCGGTGCGGACGAAGTCGCAGCCCAGCTCCTCGATGCAGGCGAGGAGCCGGGGGAGGTATCCGGGTGCCAGCCAGTCGTCGCCGTCCAGGAAAGTCAGATAATCGCCACGCGCTGTGTCGATTCCGGTGTTTCTCGCGGTGGCCAGCCCTCCGTTCTTTTCGTGTCCGACCAGCACCGCGCCCGGCAGTTCCCGTTCCGCGCGCGCGAGGATGTCGGAGGTCGTATCGGTCGAACAGTCGTCGACCAGAATGAATTCGAAGTCCTCACGCGTGTTCGCACGCAGGCTCACAAGGGTGTCGGGCGCGTATTGCTGAACGTTGTAGAACGGCACGATCACGGAAAGCTTTGGCACCCGCGAAAGCCTAGGGGGACGCCCGGCGACAGAAATTTCCCGAACAGGTACGGGGGATGAACTCGATGTGTCGGAATGGTGCACCGCGCGAATTCCCCGGGACTGGCCGGGCCAGTTATGTCTTCGGTGGCGCGCTGTTAACGTTCCGTTGAGTCGAGGTTGGGCCAAGCACGGGTTTTGCTTTCTAGCGTCGTCGCCGTGCCAGCAAGTACTTCGAAGCCCTGCCGGATCGCCGTGCTCGCGGACTCCGACACCCGCTGGAAATGGGGTGCCTTGACCGCGGGCCGGATCGCGCCGGGCGGGCGCACGGGCTCCTCCATGGAAGCCGGGTCGCGCGACGGCACGCAGGTCGCCCCGGTCCTGGACGGGTTCCTGCTGCGCGGCCGCGCCACCCCCACCCCCCGCCAACTGGCCGAGGTGGGCGTGCGCGCCGACTCCCTGCGCGAGGTCACGGCCGTGGAGTTCCTGCGCGTCATGGCGCGGGAGTCGTACGACGTGCTCGTTCTCGCGCTGGTCGGCGGAGGCGTCCAGGCGATCCTGCACGGGCTGAAGCGGGTTGGGGAGAACACCGGCGAGCGGCCCGTCGTCGTCACCGGATACGTCGGTGTCGTCTACGAGAAGCTCGCCGACGGTCTGCTGCTGCGGCACGGCGCGGACCTCGTCCTCGCCAACTCCCGCCAGGACGCCGAGCGTTTCCGCGCGGTGTACGAAGGCGTGGGCGCCGACGCCTCCTCGGTGACCGAGGTGGCCCTGCCGTTCCTCGGCGGCGCCCCCTACACCGGCGAACACGACCCCTCTGCGAAGCAAGGGCGCAGGCCCTACACCGTGGTGTTCGCCGCGCAGCCCTCCGTACCGGAGAGCCGCAAGGACCGTACGTACCTCCTCGACCGGCTCGTCCGGCACGCCCGTCTGCACCCCGAGCGCGAGGTGCTGCTCAAGCTCCGCTCCAAGCCGGGCGAACACACCACCCACATCGAGGAGTTGCCCTACCAGAAGCTGGCGCAGAAGCTCGACCTGCCGCCCAACCTCCGCCTGGTCTACGGCAACATGGGCGAGGTCCTCGACCGCACCGACCTCATGGTCACGGTCAGCTCGACGGCCGCCCTCGAGTCGCTGCACCGCCGCGTCCCCACCGTCGTCCTCACCGACCTCGGGGTGCGCGAGGCGCTCGGCAACCACCACTTCGTCGGCTCCGGCTGCCTCGCCTCCTGGGACCAGCTCGACGCCGGGCACCGCCCCACCCCCGACGAGGAGTGGGTGGCCCGCCAGGGCGTGGCCGCCGACGGCTTGTACGACAGTGCCTTCGACGCGGCCCGCGCACGCATCGCCGCACTCCTCGACCGGCCCGGCGGCCTGCCCCCGCTCGCCCCCTACTACACAACCGCCACCGCACCCGGCTACCTCCCCGGCATCCTCGCCCGCCACCACCTCGGCCCCGACGGCAGCCCCCTGCCCGGCGCCCCGTTCGCCGACAAGGAACCCGGCCCGGTCCGCCAGATCGTCCGCCGCGCCGCCCGCGGCGCCTACCGGCACGGGGTGCAGCGGGTGGCGCCGGTCATCCGGCGGATGGGGGAGCTGTGACACCTCAAGGAGAAAAGCCCATGTCCGACTCCTCAGTGGGCGTGCGCCGTGTGCTCGCCGTGATCCCCGCCCGCGGCGGCTCCAAGGGCGTCCCCGCGAAGAACCTCGCCCCCGTCGGCGGAGTGCCGCTGGTGGCCCGGGCGGTACGCGAGTGCCGGGCGACCCGGCTGGTCACGGACGTCGTGGTGTCCACCGACGACCGGGCCATCGCGGCCGCCGCCCGGGAGGCCGGCGCGGAGGTCGTGCTGCGGCCGGCCGCCATCGCCGGCGACACGGCCACCTCCGAGGCCGCGGTCCTGCACGCCATGGACACCCACGAGGCCCTGCACGGCACGGCCGTCGACGTGGTGCTGCTCGTGCAGTGCACCAGCCCGTTCATCGCCCGCGAGGACGTCGACGCGGTCGCCGCCGCGGTCGTCGAGGACGGCGCGGACACGGCGGTCACCGTCGCCCCGTTCCACGGGTTCGTATGGCGCGACGCGGAGGGGACACAGGCCGACGGTACGGACGGCGGCTACGGCGTCAACCACGACAAGTCGTACCGCCCCCGCCGCCAGGACCGCCCCCAGGACCTCCTGGAGACCGGCGCCGCCTACGCCATGGACGCGACCGGCTTCCGCGCGCACGGCCACCGCTTCTTCGGCCGCACCGACCTCGTGCGCACCGACCCCGCCCGCGTCCTGGAGATCGACGACCCGCACGACCTGGCCCGGGCCCGCGCCCTCGCCCCCCTCTTCGACGCGGATCGACCCGGCGCCCTCCCGACCGCCGACGACATCGACGCGGTCGTCCTCGACTTCGACGGCACCCAGACCGACGACCGGGTGCTGATCGACTCCGACGGACGGGAGTTCGTCTCCGTGCACCGCGGCGACGGACTCGGCATCGCGGCCCTGCGCCGCAGCGGCCTCAAGCTGCTCGTCCTGTCCACGGAACAGAACCCGGTCGTCGCCGCCCGCGCCCGCAAGCTCAGGCTCCCCGTGCTGCACGGCATCGACCGCAAGGACCTCGCCCTCAAGCAGTGGTGCGAGGAGCAGGGCATCGCGCCGGAGCGCGTGCTCTACGTCGGCAACGACGTCAACGACCTCCCCTGCTTCGCCCTCGTCGGCTGGCCCGTGGCGGTCGCGAGCGCCCACGACGTCGTCCGCGGCGCCGCCCGCGCGGTCACCACCCTCGCCGGCGGCGACGGCGCGATCCGGGAGATCGCCGGCTGGATCCTCGGACCCTCTCTCGACTCTCTCGACCCCCTCCCCGAGTAAGGAACCCCCGACATGAGCACCGACTCCCGCCTCCGCCAGTTCGGTTCGCGTACGGCCGGTCCCGGCCGGCCCGTCTACATCTGCGGCGAGATCGGCATCAACCACAACGGTGAGCTGGAGAACGCCTTCAAGCTGATCGACGTGGCCGCCGAGGCCGGCTGCGACGCCGTCAAGTTCCAGAAGCGCACCCCCGAGATCTGCACCCCGCGCGACCAGTGGGACATCGAGCGCGACACGCCCTGGGGCCGGATGACGTACATCGACTACCGCCACCGCGTCGAGTTCGGCGAGGACGAGTACCGCGCCATCGACGACTACTGCCGGGCCAAGGGCATCGCCTGGTTCGCCTCCCCGTGGGACACCGAGGCCGTCGCCTTCCTGGAGAAGTTCGACGTCCCCGCCCACAAGGTGGCCTCCGCCTCCCTCACCGACGACGAGCTGCTGCTCGCCCTGCGCGCCACCGGCCGCACCGTCATCCTCTCCACCGGCATGTCGACCCCGAAGCAGATCCGCCACGCCGTCGAGGTCCTGGGCAGCGACAACATCCTGCTCTGCCACGCCACCTCCACCTACCCGGCGAAGGCCGAGGAGCTGAACCTCCGCGTGATCAACACGCTGGAGATGGAGTACCCGAACGTCCCGATCGGCTACTCCGGCCACGAGACCGGCCTGCAGACCACCCTCGCCGCCGTCGCCCTCGGCGCCACCTTCGTCGAGCGCCACATCACCCTCGACCGCGCCATGTGGGGCTCCGACCAGGCCGCCTCCGTCGAGCCGCAGGGCCTTCAGCGCCTGGTCCGCGACATCCGCACCATCGAGGCCTCCCTCGGCGACGGCATCAAGAAGGTCTACGACTCCGAGCTCGGCCCGATGAAGAAGCTGCGCCGCGTCGCCGGCGTCGTCGCCGAGGCCGAGATCGCCGCCGCGGCCGGCGAGCCCGTCGCGGTCTGACCCGGGTCCCTCTCCGACTACCGCTACGAGAGCCTCACGGGACGGTCGTACGACGATGAGCCCTCGCGCCGGGAACGCCGGCACCACCCCCCACACCCTCGCGTTCGTCGAGAGCCCGGTGCAGCTCCTGAACGTCCTGGAGTGGGCGCACTCCCAGGGCCTTGGTCCCCGTGAGGAGCCCGGCGCGGGGTGCACCCTCGTCGTCCTGTCCCCGACCGACCCGATGACCCGCGGCCAGTTGCGCCGTATGTCCGAACTGGCCCGCGAGGAGGGCCACGTGGTCCGCTGGGAGGAGGCCCGCGGCGGCCCCGGGGCCCCCTTCCGCACCATCGGCGGCCTGGCCCCCCTGCTGCGCAGGGCGGAACGGGTCGTCATGGGAGACCCCTTCTCCCGCTACGTCCAACTCCTGCTGATGATCACCCGGGCCACCGAACTGGTCGTCGTCGACGACGGCACGGCCACCATGGAGTTCGTCGGCCAACTCGCCCGCGGCGAACGGCTGGTGCGCTGGCACCGCACGGGCGGCCGGCCCGGCCCCCGCGACCTGTTCTTCGCCCCGGTGTCCTCCTCCGCCCGCCGCCGCCTGACCCCCAGCGCGGACCGGCGGGTGGAGGTGTTCTCCTCCATGCCGATAACAGAGACCCCGGCCGACGTCACGGTCACCGTCAACGCCTTCGCCTGGACCCGCGCCCGCTTCGGCCCGCCCCGCGTGACCAGGAGCGCCGACATGGTCGGCACCTCCCTCGTCGAGACGGGCGTCGTGGACGGCGACCGCTATCTGGACGCCGTCACCGTCCTCGCCAAGACCCACGGCTGCACCCGCTACTTCGCCCACCGCCGGGAAAGCGCCGACAAACTCCACCGCCTGGCCGTGGAGACGGGCCTGGAGGTCGTCCGCCCCGAGCTCCCCCTCGAACTGATCGCCCGCAGAGGCCCCATCGGCAGAACCGTCCTCAGCTTCCCCTCCACGGTCGTCCACACCCTCCCCCTCGCCCTCGCCGGCACCGACGTCCGCGTCGCCGTCTGCGACATCGACCCAGCCTGGCTGACCGACCACGCCTCCCCCCGAGCCCATGGCTTCCTCTCCGACGTAACAGGAACAGCCCGAGACGCACACCGCCTGGCAGCGGTAACCACGGCTTGAGCGCCTGCGGCCTCGCGGCCCTGCGGCCCCACGCTCCGTGGCCCTTGCCCTGCCGCCGCGCGCCTCGCGACCCCGACGCCTTGCGGCCCTGCGGCCTCGCGGCCCCGACACCTCGCGGCCCTGCGGCCTGGCGGCCTGTGGCCCCACGCTCCGTGGCCCTTGCCCTGCCGCCGCGCGCCTCGCGACCCCGACGCCTTGCGGCCTTGCGGCCTCGCGGCCCCGACACCTCGCGGCCCTGCGGCCTGGCGGCCTGTGGCCCCACGCTCCGCGTCCCTTGCCCTGCCGCCCCGCGCCCCGCAGCCCGACGCCTTGCGGCCTTGCGGCCCCTACTCCGCCCTGCGGGCCAGTACGAAGGCCCTGGCCCGCTCCCCGTCCTCGTCCGGTTCGAGGACGACCCGCGCCTGGAGTTCCAGGCCGGCCTTCACGAGGTGGGTGACGATCGTCTCCGGGGTTCGCCAGAAGTGGTCCAGCGTGACCTCGTACCCGAATCGCTCCGTGAGGCGCTGTTGCTCGTCGTCGCCGGTCTGGAAGGCGAGCAGCAGGTATCCGCCGGGGACGAGTACGCGTCGGAACTCACCGAAGACGACGGGCAGTGCCTCGTCCGGGACGTGAATGACCGAGTGCAGGGCGAGCAGACCCCCCAGGGTCCGGTCGGGCAGGTCCAGGGACTCCATCGACCCGACATGGAAGCGGAGGTGGGGGTGGGCCCGACGGGCGAGGGCGACCATGCGGGGGGAGACGTCGACGCCGAAGACGGGAACACCGAGGTCGTGCAGCCGCGCCGTGACATGTCCGGGCCCACTGCCGACGTCCGCCACCGGCTCGCTGCCTCTGCCCTTCACCAACTCGGTGAATCCGCGGACCAGGGCTCTGTCCAGGGGGCGGTGCCCGAGTCCGTCGGGGAAGCGCCGGGCGTACTCCTCCGCGATCGCGTCGTACGACATCCGGGTGTCCCGTAGGTGGCCGAGGTCCGAGGAGGTGTTCGGTTCGTTCACGGGGGCGGACTCTAGCGGGACGGTGTGAACGGGGTGGGAGACTCCGTGGGTTTTCCCATGACGTACGTGATGCTCGTCACCCCATCGCCGCCCCCTCGCCTCCCCCTCATCCCCTCGCCTCTCTCGCCCGCTCGCCCCTCATCCCCTCGCCCCCTCGCCTCTCTCGCCCGCTCGCCCCTCATCCCCTCGCCCCCTCATCCCCTCGCCTCTCTCGCCCCCTGGCCCCCTCAGCCCCTCACCCCCTCGTTTCTCGCCGTCGCCTCACCCCGGCCCGTCCTCCCTCCAACGGCCGAACCCGCCGAAGAAGCTGTCCTCGGCGCCGGGATCCGCTGCCTCGTCCCGCCCCTCCTCGGCCGGTGGCGTGTCCTGCCGCGCTGCCGCCCCGTCCCCCTGCCACCACCGCCACCACCGTGTGACCGCCCACACCAGGACCGCCAGCAGCCACCCCGTCATGATCATCACCGTCAGCAGGCCCAGCACCAGGATCGTCGTCCCGAACACGCCGAGCTGCGCCAGGAACCCCGGGATGCGGTCCTCGCCACAGCCGCACGTGATGTATGTGGGGCCCGCCGCCATGCTCCGCGTCACTGTCGTCATGGGAACACCGTCCCCGCCCCACGCCCGCCCCGCGCACGGCGTGGCACAACCGGTGCGTGGAGGTGATGCTTCCGGGACCGGGCGCCGGGACGGGACGGCGGCCGGAGTGGTTCCGGTACGTGGACTGCGACGGCGCGGTTCCGTGGGCCGTGGTATCCGTGGAGGAGAGGAAAAACAGTGGGATGGGTCGGAATTTCGTGATCCACTCGGGCGAAGTCGGCCGAGTTTACCCACGCCGAATGACAGCCATGCGCCGCGCGGCCAACTTTTCTTCCCCGAACGGGTTGAACTTTTGTTGATCGGGTCAGTTGACCGCCCCGGCGTCCTACCCTTCAAAGGGTGAAGCAACTGATGTCCCGAGAGTCCGAGGCCGATACCGCAGGGGATGCCATGCTCCCCGGCACCTTGCCGGAGGCCCTGCGCGCCGAGCTCGTCGCCTTCCGCCGCGACATGCACATGCACCCCGAGCTCGGCAACCAGGAGTTCCGTACGACGGCGGCGATCAAGGAGCGCCTGGAGAAGGCGGGCCTGAAGCCGCGCGTTCTCTCCGGCGGGACCGGGCTCATCTGTGACATCGGCGACTGGGCGGACGGCACGCCCGTGCTCGCGATGCGCGCCGACATCGACGCGCTGCCCATCCCGGACACGAAGACCGAGTGCCCGTACCGCTCCACCGTGCCCGACCGCGCGCACGCCTGCGGCCACGACGTGCACACCGCCGTCGTCCTCGGCGCCGGCCTCGTCCTCGCCGACCTGCACCGCCAGGGCCGGCTGCCGCGGCCGGTCCGGCTGATCTTCCAGCCCGCCGAGGAGGTGCTGCCGGGCGGTGCCGCCGACGCCATCGAGGACGGCGCCCTGGAGGGTGTCGGCCGGATCATCGCCGTGCACTGCGACCCCCGCGTCGACGCCGGGATGATCGGACTGAGGGCGGGCGCCATCACCTCCGCCTGCGACCGCCTGGAGATCTCCCTCGACGGTCCCGGCGGCCACACCGCCCGCCCGCACCTGACCACCGACCTCGTCACCGCCGCCGCCCGGGTCGTCACCGACGTCCCCGCGCTCGTCGGCCGCCGTGTCGACACACGCGCCGGGCTCGCGGTGACCTGGGGCCGGATCGACTGCGGCCACGCCCCGAACGTGATCCCGCAGCACGCCGAGCTCTCCGGCACCGTGCGCTGCCTCGACATCGAGGCCTGGCGGCAGGCGCCGGACCTCGTCGTCGCCGCGATCGACGAGGTCGCCAACCTGCACCGCGCCAAGTCCGAGATCAACTACATCCGCGGTGTCCCCCCGGTCGTCAACGACGCCGACGTCACCGAGCTGCTGCGCGCCGCCATGGGCGCCCGGCACGGCGAGGAATCCGTCGAGGACACCCAGCAGAGCCTCGGCGGCGAGGACTTCTCCTGGTACCTGGAGCGCGTCCCCGGCGCCATGGCCCGCCTCGGCGTGCGCCACCCCGGTGAGCGCACGGTCCGCGACCTGCACCAGGGCGACTTCGACGCCGACGAGTCCGCGATCAAGGTGGGTGTGGAGCTCTTCACCGCGGCGGCACTCCTCGACGGCGGCCACCGGACTCCGTAGCCGGTCTCCCGGGCACCCCCGCTTCCGGGCTTGCGTTCGGAGCGGGGCGCGGGAAATCTGGGCGTGGTGTCGAGGCGGTGCGCCGTCACGGTGAGGGCGGCCCAGATGTACGGAGGGTCAGGGGGCCCGCGGGTGCGGTGTCCCTGAACGCACCATTCCTTCCGGTGGTTCACCGGGACGTAACCGGCCATCGGCACGAATGGATAACGGCCACGCGATACCCCGTTCCCAGGAGTGTCTACGCGCGTTAATCTGCGCCGAACTCAGCACCCACTGCGGGGCTTTGGCGAATGGGGAACTTCACAATGCGTCGGATATCCAAACTGACCCGCGTCGCGGTGGGGGTCGCGTCGCTCGCGCTCGCCGCCACGGCCTGTGGCGGTACCAGCAGCGAAAGCAGCGACAGCGGCAAGGCCAAGGAGGACCTGGGTCTCGCCATCGCGTACGACATCGGTGGCAAGGGCGACCAGTCCTTCAACGACGCCGCGTACTCCGGCCTGGAGAAGGCGAAGACGGAGTTCGGCTACAAGACCGCCGACGTCGAGCCCACCCAGGGCGAGACCGACGCCGACAAGGAGCAGCGCCTCGCCTCGCTCGCGAAGCAGGGCTACAACCCGGTCATCGGCATCGGCTTCGCCTACGGCACCGCCATGGAGGCCGTGGCCAAGAAGTACCCGAAGACCACCTTCGGCATCGTCGACTCCGTGGTGAAGGGCGACAACGTCGCCTCCCTGGTCTTCGCCGAGGAGCAGGCCTCCTACCTCGCCGGCGTCGCCGCCGCCAAGGCCACCAAGACCAACACCGTCGGCTTCGTCGGCGGCGTGGACATCCCGCTGATCCACAAGTTCGAGGCCGGCTACAAGCAGGGCGTCCAGGACACCAGCGGCGGCAAGGTCAAGGTCATCTCGCAGTACCTGACCCAGACCGCCGAGGAGGGCGGCTTCTCCAGCCCGGACAAGGGCAAGGCCGCCGCCGAGGGCCAGATCGAGAAGAAGGCCGACGTCGTCTACCAGGCGGCCGGTCTCTCCGGCCAGGGCGTGATCGAGGCCGCCGCCAAGGCGAAGGTCTGGGCGATCGGCGTCGACTCCGACCAGTACAAGCAGGCGGCGCTGGCGTCGTACAAGAACTACATCCTGACCTCCGCGCTCAAGGACGTCGGCGGCGCGGTGTACGCGCTGGCCAAGTCCGTCAAGGACGGCAAGCCGCTGACCGGCACCCAGACCTTCGACCTGAAGGTGAACGGCGTCGGCCTGGCGGAGAGCAACCCCGAGTTCGCGAAGATCGCCGGTCTGACCGACGCCGTGGCCAAGGCCAAGGCGGGCATCATCGGCGGCACCATCAAGGTCAAGACCGAGTAGGACGGACCGCCGGTCCGGACGGACACGGACACGGTCGAAATCCCTGCGAAGCGGGGGGGGGGGCCCCCCCCCCCCCCCCCCCCCCCCCGGCCGCGCCCAAACACCCCCCCCCCCCCCACCAAACCCCCCCCCC
>NZ_JBNCAQ010000038.1:76696-94799 GCF_049808595.1 Streptomyces aurantiaciflavus
CCGGCCGGCGGGGGGCGCGCCCCCCCCCCCCCCCCCACCCCGCGGGGGGGGGGGGGGCCCCCCCCGCCCCCCCCCCCGCTTCGACGTTCCGTCACATATCACCCACCGCCACCCTCTCTTCGCACTCGGCAAGCATGTGAGCAGGCTCTCGCTCACGTTGGCCACGGGCGCATAACAAGGTGGACAGAAGGGGTTTTCAGGCAGGTCTACGCGCGTTAATCTGCGGCGAAGCCAGCGCCGTAGCCGAACCGTCCGGCGCTTGTACGACTAGGAGCACCACACATGCGCCGGATTTCCCGGATCACGGTCGCAGGCGCAGCGACCGCCTCCCTGGCCCTCGCTCTCTCCGCCTGCGGCGGCACCTCGACCGAGGCGGCCTCGTCGGGGTCCTCGGACTCGAAGGGCGGCAAGGGCCTCGCCCTCGCGTACGACGTCGGCGGCAAGGGCGACCAGTCCTTCAACGACGCCGCGTTCGCGGGCCTGGAGCAGGCGAAGAAGGAGTTCGGCTACGCGACGGCCGACATCGAGCCCACCGAGGGCGAGACCGACGCCGACAAGACCCAGCGCCTGGTGTCGCTGGCGAAGCAGGGCTACAACCCGGTGATCGGCGTCGGCTACGCGTACGCGTCGGCCGTCAAGGAGGCCGCGGCGAAGTTCCCGAACACCACCTTCGGCATCGTGGACGACTCCACGATCAACGCGAAGAACGTGGCCGACCTGGTCTTCTCCGAGGAGCAGGCGTCCTACCTCGCCGGTGTCGCGGCCGCCAAGAGCACCAAGAGCAACGTCGTCGGCTTCGTCGGCGGCGTGGACATCCCGCTGATCCACAAGTTCCAGGCGGGCTTCGAGCAGGGCGTCAAGGACACCAACCCCAAGGTCAAGGTTCTCTCCCAGTACCTGACCCAGACGGCCGAGGAGGGTGGCTTCTCCAGCCCGGACAAGGGCAAGACGGCCGCCGAGGGCCAGATCGAGAAGAAGGCGGACGTCGTCTACGCCGCCGCCGGTCTGTCCGGTCAGGGCGTGATCGAGGCCGCCGCCGCCAACAAGGTGTGGGCGATCGGCGTCGACTCCGACCAGTACAAGCAGGAAGCCCTCGCCCAGTACAAGGACTTCATCCTCACCTCGGCGATGAAGGACGTTGCCAAGGCGGTGTACAACCTTTCCAAGTCGGTCAAGGACGGTAAGCCGGAGACCGGTATCGTCAGGGGCGATCTGAAGACCGGCGAGGTCGGCCTGTCGAACTCCAACCCGAAGTTCGCGTCCGACGCCGACCTCCAGGCAGCCCTCACGACGGCCAAGGAGAAGATCATCAGCGGCGCGATCAAGGTCAAGAGCAGCTGAGCAACAACACCCTGAGCAGCGTGTAACCGCGGGGTTGCGTCCGCTCGACGGGGTACGGGGAGCCGAGCTCCCCGTACCCCGTTGGTCGCGGTGCGTCGGCCCCTTTGTATGCCGTAGGGGCGCTACGCGCGTAGACGGCCCCCGTCCCCAGGAGAGTGCGCCATCAACGCGTCCAGCAGCCCTCCGGCCGGAGCGGCGGTCAACGGTCAAGTGACCGCCGTCGAACTCGCCGGGATCACCAAGCGTTTCCCGGGTGTCGTGGCCAACCACGACATCCACCTCAGCGTCCGCAAGGGCACCGTCCACGCCCTCGTCGGCGAGAACGGCGCCGGCAAGTCGACGCTGATGAAGATCCTCTACGGCATGCAGAAGCCGGACGAGGGCACCATCGCGATCGACGGCGAGCAGGTCGGCTTCTCGTCGCCGGCCGACGCCATCGCCCGCGGCATCGGCATGGTCCACCAGCACTTCATGCTCGCCGACAACCTCACGGTCCTGGAGAACGTCGTGCTCGGCAGCGAGAAGCTGTACGGCATCGGCGCCAAGGCCCGCCGGAAGATAAAGGAGATCTCCGAGCGCTACGGCCTCGGCGTCGAGCCCGACCGGCTGGTCGAGGAACTCGGCGTCGCCGCCCGCCAGCGCGTGGAGATCCTCAAGGTCCTCTACCGCGGTGCCCGCACGCTGATCCTGGACGAGCCGACCGCCGTCCTCGTGCCGCAGGAGGTGGAGGCGCTCTTCGACAACCTCCGCGAGCTGAAGTCCGAAGGCCTGTCGGTCATCTTCATCTCCCACAAGCTCGGCGAGGTCCTCTCCGTCGCCGACGAGATCACCGTCATCCGCCGCGGTACGACGGTCGGCACGGCCGTCCCCGCCGAGACCACCCCGCGTCAGCTCGCCGAGATGATGGTCGGCAGCGAGCTGCCCACGCCCGAGACGGCCGAGTCCACGGTCACCGACCGCCCGGTCATCACCGTGGACAAGCTGCGCCTGGAGGCGGCCGGCGGCAAGGCCCTCCTCGACGACATCACCTTCACCATCCACGCCGGCGAGGTCCTGGGCATCGCCGGTGTCGAGGGCAACGGCCAGACCGAGCTGGTCGACGCGCTGATCGGCCTCAAGCACGCCGACTCCGGCACGATCACGCTGATCGACGAGGAAATCACCGCCTGGCCCACGCGCAGGCGCCGCGAGCAGGGCATCGGCTACATCCCCGAGGACCGCCACCGCCACGGCCTGCTCCTGGAGGCCCCCCTCTGGGAGAACCGCATCCTCGGCCACGTCACCGAGAAGCCCAACGCCAAGGGCGTCTGGCTGGACCCGAAGGCGGCCCAGGCGGACACCCGCCGCATCGTCGAGGCGTACGACGTCCGCACCCCCGGCATCGACGTCACCGCCGCCTCCCTCTCCGGCGGCAACCAGCAGAAGCTGATCGTCGGCCGCGAGATGAGCCACAAGCCGCGCTTCCTCATCGCCGCCCACCCCACCCGCGGTGTGGACGTCGGCGCGCAGGCCGCGATCTGGGACCACATCCGCGAGGCCCGCCGCGAGGGCCTGGCCGTGCTGCTGATCTCCGCCGACCTGGACGAGCTGATCGGCCTGTCCGACACCCTCCGGGTGATCTACAACGGCCGGCTGGTCGCCGACGCCGACCCTGCCACCATCACCCCGGAGGAGCTCGGCTCCGCCATGACCGGTGCCGCCACCGGACACCTCGAACACGAAGAGACCCCCGAGACCTCGGCCGACGCCCCCGAGTCTCCGGAAGACGAGGCCCGCTGATGAAGAAGTTCGACAAGGAGCGCGTGCTCCTCGCGGTGGCCGGACCGGTCATCGCGCTCGCCGTGGCCTTCGTGCTGAGCGCGATCGTGCTGATCGCCTCGGGCAAGAACCCGGTCGAGCCGTTCACCCTCATGTTCGAGCAGGCGTCGTTCTCCGACATCCAGGTCCTGATCATCAACCAGGCCTCGATGTACTACATCGCGGCGCTCGCGGTGGCCATCGGCTTCCGGATGAACCTGTTCAACATCGGCGTCGACGGCCAGTACCAGCTCGCCGCCATGATGGCCGCCGTCGTCGGCGCCCACATGAACCTGCCGGCCGCGATCCAGATCCCGCTGCTGCTCCTGACCGCCGTCCTCACCGGCGCGTTCTGGGCCGGCATCGCCGGTGTCCTCAAGGTCACCCGCGGCGTCAGCGAGGTCGTCGCCACGATCATGCTCAACGCGATCGCGACCTCCGTCATCGGCTACCTGTGGCTGCCCAGCGTCTTCGGCGTGAAGGTCGGCAACAACAACACCACGGGCGAGATGCACGAGTCCGGCTGGGTGCCCGGCATCGACATGGGCGCGGCCGGTGAGATCTACGGCCTGGTCATCCTGGCCGTGCTGCTCGGCATCGGCTACTGGGTCGTCCTCAACCGCACCCGCTTCGGCTTCGACCTGCGCGCCTCCGGCGCCTCCGAGTCGGCCGCCGCGGCCAGCGGTGTCGACCCCAAGCGGATGGTGCTCACCGCCATGCTGATCTCCGGCGCCATCGCCGGTCTCGCGGGCCTGCCGATCCTGCTCGGCGACACCCACACCTACAGCCTGAACTTCCCCACCGGCATCGGCTTCCTCGGCATCGGCATCGCCCTGCTCGGCCGCAACAGCCCCGTCGGCATAGCCTTCGCCGCCCTGCTGTGGGCCTGGCTCGACAAGGCCTCGCCCGAGCTGGACTTCCACGGCTACGACAAGGAGATCGCGGTCATCATGCAGGGCCTGATCGTCCTCTCCGTCGTCGTCTCCTACGAGGCCGTGCGCGAGTGGGGCCTGCGCCGCCAGCAGCGCCGCGTCGGCGCGGAACTGGCCGCCGGTCACGTCCTCGGCGCCGCCGGCGGCACCAACGCCAAGAACTCGAAGGAGGTGGCCGGCCGATGACCACACCGCAGACCTCAGCGGTCGACGTCAACCAGCCCACGCTGCAGCCCGCGGCGCCGACCGGCCGCCGCCTGTCGTGGCCCGTCCTGCTGCTGGTCATCGCCGGAGCCCTGGCGCTGACCTCGATCGTCCGCATCATCACCGGCGCGGACGGCATCACCAACGTCAGCCAGATGTCCACCGCGCTCCAGCTGGCCGTGCCGATCGGACTCGCCGGTCTCGGCGGTCTGTGGGCCGAGCGCGCGGGTGTCGTCAACATCGGCCTCGAGGGCATGATGATCCTCGGCACCTGGTTCGGCGCCTGGGCCGGATTCCAGTGGGGCCCGTGGACCGGTGTCCTGGTCGGCATCGTCGGCGGGGCGGTCGGCGGTCTGCTGCACGCCTTCGTCACCATCACGTTCAACGTCAACCACATCGTCTCCGGTGTGGCCATCAACATCCTCGCCCTCGGCGCCACCCGCTACCTCGCCCCCCTCGCCTTCGAGGGCCACGCGGGCGGCTCCGCCAAGCAGTCCCCGGCGGTCGAGTCCCTCGGCAACTTCACGGTGCCGGGTCTGTCCGACGCCCTCCGCGACCTCAACGCCAAGGGCTGGTTCTTCGTCTCGGACATCGCGGGCCTGCTCGGCGGCCTGGTCACCAACGTCTCCTGGCTGACCCTGATCGCCGTCGCGCTGGTCCCCGCCACCTGGTGGATCCTGTGGCGCACCGCGTTCGGCCTGCGCCTGCGCTCCTGCGGCGAGAACCCGGTCGCGGCCGAGTCCCTCGGCGTCAACGTCTACAAGTACAAGTACCTGGCTGTGATCATCTCCGGCGGTCTGGCCGGCCTCGGCGGGGCCTTCCTGTCCATCGTGGCCAACCCCTTCTATCTGGAGGGCCAGGTCAGCGGCCGCGGCTACATCGGTCTCGCCGCGATGATCTTCGGCAACTGGATGCCGGGCGGACTCGCCATCGGCGCCGGCCTCTTCGGCTACACCGACAGCCTCAACCTGCGCGGCGGCTCGGCGAACGTCCACGCGCTGCTGCTGCTCGGCGCGCTGCTGCTGGTCATCGGCGCGATCTGGCTGGCCGTCCGCAAGAAGTACCTCCAGGCCGTGATCACCCTGGTCGTCGGCGCGCTGGTGTGGGCCTGGTACGCCGGCACCAACGAGGTCCCCAACCAGGTCGTCGCCGCCACGCCGTACGTCATCACGCTGATCGTGCTCGCCCTGTCGGCGCAACGGCTGCGGATGCCGAAGGCGGACGGCCTGCCGTACCGGAAGGGACAGGGCAAGTGACCCCGGCCGCCACCGTCGACTGGGACGCCCTGCGCGAGGCGGCCCGGGAGGCCATGAGCCACGCGTACGCCCCGTACTCGGGCTACCCGGTCGGGGTCGCGGCCCTCGTCGACGACGGCCGTACGGTCTCCGGCTGCAACGTCGAGAACGCCTCCTACGGGCTCGGCCTGTGCGCCGAGTGCGGGCTGGTCTCGGAGCTGCAGCGCACCGGCGGCGGCCGCCTCACCCACTTCACGTGCGTGGACGGCCGCGGCGAGATCCTCGTCCCGTGCGGCCGCTGCCGGCAGCTGCTGTACGAGTTCGGCGGCCCCGAGTTGCTGCTGGAGACGCCGGCGGGGATCCTGCCGCTGGCGGAGATGCTTCCGCAGGCCTTCGGCCCCGACCACCTCAAGTGACTCCCGTGCGGCCCCTCTGACCCCCGCAGAGGGGCCGCCCACGTGCCGCGGCCCGCACAGGCCTCGGCACCGACTTCCGCACCACGACTTCTGCACCACCGGAAGGAACGCCATGGCCATGGACGCCATCTCCGTCATCCGCACCAAGCGCGACCGCGGCGAGCTCAGCGACGAGCAGATCGACTGGGTCATCGACGCGTACACCCGCGGTGAGGTCGCGGACGAGCAGATGTCGGCCCTCGCCATGGCGATCCTGCTCAACGGCATGAACCGCCGCGAGATCGCCCGCTGGACGGCCGCGATGATCGCCTCCGGCGAGCGCATGGACTTCTCGTCCCTGTCCCGCCCGACCGCCGACAAGCACTCCACCGGCGGCGTCGGCGACAAGATCACCCTCCCGCTGGCCCCGCTGGTCGCCGCCTGCGGCGCGGCCGTCCCGCAGCTCTCCGGCCGCGGCCTCGGCCACACCGGCGGCACCCTCGACAAGCTGGAGTCCATCCCCGGCTGGCGCGCCCTGCTCTCCAACGAGGAGATGCTGTCCGTCCTGAACGGGACGGGTGCGGTGATATGCGCGGCCGGCGACGGGCTGGCCCCGGCCGACAAGAAGCTGTACGCCCTGCGGGACGTCACCGGCACCGTCGAGGCGATCCCGCTGATCGCGTCCTCGATCATGTCCAAGAAGATCGCCGAGGGCACCGGGTCGCTGGTGCTGGACGTGAAGGTCGGCACCGGCGCCTTCATGAAGACGCTGGAGGACGCCCGGGAGCTGGCGTCGACCATGGTGGGTCTCGGCACCGACCACGGCGTCAGGACGGTCGCCCTGCTCACGGACATGTCGACCCCGCTGGGCCTGACCGCGGGCAACGCCCTCGAGGTCCGCGAGTCGGTCGAGGTCCTCGCGGGCGGCGGCCCGTCCGACGTGGTGGAACTGACCGTCGCCCTGGCCCGCGAGATGCTCGACGCGGCCGGCGTGTGGGACGCCGACCCGGCGAAGGCACTCGCCAACGGCTCCGCGATGGACGTCTGGCGCCGCATGATCGCGGCCCAGGGCGGCGACCCCGACGCGCCGCTGCCCACGTCGAAGGAGCAGCACGTGGTGAAGGCCCCGTCGTCGGGCGTCCTGACCCGTCTCGACGCCTACGACATCGGCGTCGCCGCCTGGCGCCTGGGTGCGGGCCGCGCCCGCAAGGAGGACCCGGTGCAGGCGGGCGCCGGCGTCGAGCTGCACGCCAAGCCCGGCGACACGGTGACCGAGGGCCAGCCCCTGCTGACCCTCCACACCGACACCCCCGAGCGCTTCGACTACGCCCTGCAGTCCGTGGAGGGCTCGTACGACATCGCCGCGCCGGGTACGGCGTACTCGGCGTCGCCGGTGGTGCTGGAGCGCATCTCCTGAGCCGGAGCCGTCGTGAGCCGGGCCGGCTCGGCTACCGGAAGGCGCCGCCCTCGCCGAAGGCCAGCTCGGCGAAGCGTTCGCCCATGCGGCGGTGGGTGGTGGCGTCCGGGTGGAGCTGGTCGGGGAGGGGCAGCTCCGCCGCGTCGGTCTCGCCGTAGAGGCCGCGGCCGTCGAGGTAGTGGAGGTTCGGGTCGTCGGCCGCGCGCCGGTCGACGATCCGGGCCAGCTCCTCGCGTATGACGCCCAGGGTCAGCTTGCCGCTCGCGACCTCCGCCGGGTCGCCCATGGCCACGAACCGGAGCTGCCCGGTGCCGAGGTCGCTGAAGTCCGGGGCGCTGGGGCCGGGCGTGTCCTCGTGCATGGGGCAGAGGATCGGGGAGACGACCAGCAGCGGTGTCGTCGGATGGCCCTCGCGGATCGTGTCCAGGAAGCCGTGGACGGCGGGGCCGAAGGCGCGCAGACGCATCAGGTCGGTGTTGACCAGGTTGATGCCGATCTTGACGCTGATCAGGTCGGCGGGGGTGTCCCGGAGCGCGCGGGCGGTGAACGGGTCGAGCAGGGCGCTGCCGCCCAGGCCGAGGTTGATCAGCTCCACGCCGCCCAGCGAGGCGGCGAGGGCGGGCCAGATGCCGGTGGGGCTCGCCGCGTCGGAGCCGTGGCTGATCGAGCTGCCGTGGTGCAGCCAGACCCTGCGGTCCGAGGCCGGTGCGGCCTCCACGGGGGCGTCGGTGCGCAGGGCCACGAGTACGGTGGTCTCGTTGTGCGGGAGCCAGATCTCCATGTCCTTGCTGCCCTCGGGCAGATCGGTGAAGCGGAGCGTGCCGGGCCGGCCCGGGCGGTGCTCGAAGGTGCCGGTGGTCATGTCGATGGTGATCGTGTTGCCGCCCGTGACGCTCGCCCGGGCGGTCAGGCGGCCGTTGACCAGCAGGTCGTAGACGCCGTCCGGGCGGGGTGGGGCGCCCACGTAGACGCGCTTGGTGGGCAGCGTGTCCAGTTCGAGGGTGGTGGCCCGGGTGCGGAAGACCAGGCGTACGCCGGAGGGCTGGGCCTCCGCCATGGCGAGCTGGGCGTCGCCGCACTGGGCGCGGGCGGCTGCCGGCAGGCGGTGCGGGAGGAGACCCTGCTCGGTGCGCTCCACTTCGAGGGCGCCGCGCAGGAGGTCGGGGGTGAGGGGCGTGGTGATCATGAGGGCAACCTGGTGGTCGGGGTTCTGGGCTGAGGTGGTGCCGCCGGACCGGGGCCGCGGTGGTGCGCCGACCCCGTCACGGGTGGGGCGTACGGCTGCCTGCCGCCACCGTCCGGGTCGGCTGCGAGGAGCTGGTGCCTGGCCGGCGGATCAAGTCGCAGGGAACCGGCGGTGACTCATCGCCGCAGAGGGGCGTGCAAGCCCCGCTTCTGCGGCATGATCCGCCGGACAGGCCCTAAGAGGCGGGCGCTGACGCGCCACCGCGGCCCGCTGCCGTCGTGGGCCAGTTCCGCAGTGTTGCGTCGAGGGCGTCCAGGATGCGGGTCCAGGACTCCTGGGAGTCGGGGGCGCTGTGGCTGAAGCCGCCGGCCAGTTCGAGGCTGACGTAGCCGTGGAAGACGCTGCCCAGGAGGCGGACCGCGTGGGTCTGGTCCGGTTCCGTGAGGTCGTAGCCGCGCAGGATCGCCCGGGTCATCGTGGAGTGGCGGGCGCCCGCGCCGGCCGCGGCTGCTTCCGGCTCAAGTCTGAACTGGGCCGCGGCGTAGCGGCCGGGGTGTTCGCGGGCGTAGTCGCGGTACACGTTCGCCAGGGCGGTCAGGGCGTCCTTGCCCGCTCGGCCGGCCAGTGCGGCCGAGCCGCGGTCGGCCAGCTCCTCCAGGGCGAGCAGGGCGATCTTCGTTTTGAGGTCCTGGGAGTTCCTGACGTGCGAGTAGAGGCTCGCGACCTTGACGTCGAAGCGCCGGGCGAGCGCCGAGACGGTCACCTGGTCGAAGCCGACCTCGTCGGCCAGTTCCGCCCCTGCCCGGGCGAGACGTTCCGGGGTCAGACCTGCGCGCGCCATCGGGTGTCCTTGCGTTCTGGGTGTCTTGTAGGTGCTCCTTCGAGGGGAGTATGCATTTGCCTAAAGGCTTTAGGCAAATGGGAGCGCTGGTTAGGGGCTTGCTGACGATGAGTTGTGCGGGTGGGCGCGGTCTACCGTTCGTGGACGCGACGACACCCCCCGTACTTGCCCTGGCCGGTCCCGTCACCCGTGACCAGGTGGCGGGACTCTGCGACGACGTACGGGAACTGCTGGAGAGAAACGGGACGCGGGTCGTGGTGTGCGACGTCGCCGGACTCGGGCCACCGGGGCTGGTGTCCGTCGACCTGCTGGCCCGGCTTCAGCTGGCGGCCCGCCGGGGCGGGGGACGCATCCGGCTGCGCGACCCCGATCCCGCGCTACTTGCCCTGCTCGACCTGGTCGGGCTCCGCTTCGAGGTGGAGGGGGAGGCCGAAGAGAGGGAACCAGCGCTTGGTGTCGAGGAAGAAGTGGAAGCCGGTGAGGCGGCCGTCTGAGATCTCCAGGACCTGGATCGCCCACGGCGCGAACCCGCCCGCCTCGGGGTCCGGCTTGTACTGGGCGAAGCCCGGCAGGCCGTTGACCTGGACCGGCAGCAGCCGCGAGCCCGCGCAGGCCGAGCCGAGCGTGGTCATGAAGCCCGTGATGTCGTCATGGCCGGTCAGCCACAGGTCGAACGGCGGCATCGTCATGACCGCGTCCTCGTGGAGGAGGGCCGTCAGCGCCGTCATGTCATAGCCCTCGAAGGCGGCCACATAGCGCTCCAGGAGCTTTTGCTGCTCCTCGTCCAGCGGGTTCGACACGGCCGCTCCGGCCGCCTTGTCCTGCTGCTCGGCGAGGGTCGCGCGGGCCCGCTGGAGCGCGCTGTTGACCGAGGCGACCGAGGTGCCCAGCAGTTCGGCCACCTCGCTCGCCTTCCACGCCAGCACCTCGCGCAGGATGAGCACCGCCCGCTGCTTGGGCGGCAGTTGCTGGAGGGCGGCCATGAAGGCGAGGCGCACGGACTCCTTGGCGACGGCCGCCTCGGCCGGGTCCTCGACGGTCGGCAGCACGCGTGTGTCCGGCATCGGTTCCAGCCAGGTGTTGTCGGGACGTGGGGACAGGGCCGCCCGGGCGAGCGGCGTGGACTCCGAGAGGTCCATCGGGCGGGCGCGCTTGTTGCCCGCCGTCAGCATGTCCAGGCACACGTTCGTCGCGATGCGGTAGAGCCACGAGCGCAGGCTGGAGCGGCCCTCGAACTTGTCGTAGCTCCGCCAGGCGCGCACCAGCGTGTCCTGCACCGCGTCCTCGGCCTCGAAGGAGGAACCGAGCATCCGGTAGCAGTACCCCGTCAGCTCGACCCGGTGCCTCTCCAGCCTGGCGTCCAGGTCGTCCATCGTCGCCGTACCGTCGGTCATCGTCGTCCACCCGCTCCTGTGGCCGGTCTGTCACGCGCCTGTGCGCCCAGTACCTCGGAAGCTACCGCAGGCCACTGACAACGGCCCGCCGAGTCGCCGAAAAGCGCAGGTCAGACCAGCTGCTTCACGGACATGAGGAGGTGCCGGTGGGCCTCGGGCGCGTCCGCCGCGCCCAGCAGCGCCCGCTGGCCCGTGCCCAGCAGCTCCAGCCGCAGTCCCGTCGCCTCGAAGGAGGCCAGCGCGTCCAGCAGATACGCCGGGTTGAAGGCCACCGTGACCTCCTCGGCGCCGCTCAGCACGGCGGGCAGCCGCTGCGCCGCCACGTCGTCGCCGTACCCGGCCCGCAGCAGGACGGAGTCCGCCGAGAAGTCCAGCCGCACCGGACTGTTCGCCTCCGCCACCACCGCCACCCGCCGTACGGCCTCCGTCAGCGCCTCGCACTCCACCTCGGCGACCGACGCCCCCGTCATGTCGAACAGCTTCCCGTACCCCGGCAGCCGCCCGTCCAGCTGCCGTACGACCGACCGCATCCGCCCGCCCTCGAAACCGACGGGACCGCCGCCGCCCGGGCCGTGGTCCAGGCCGATCCGCACCGTTGCGCAGCGCGCCAGCGACCGCGCCACGTCGAGCAGGCGGCGGGCGGGCAGCAGGGATACCACGTCCTCGCCGGTCTCCGCCGCGGTCTGCGGCTTCCACTCCAGCCGCCGCACCGCGAACCGGTACCGGTCCGACGCCGACAGGGTCATCTCGTCACCGGTCAGGCGGAGTTGCACACCCGTCAGTACCGGGAGGGTGTCGTCGCGGCCCGCCGCCACCGCGACCTGGGCGACGGCCGTGGCGAACGCGGCCGCGTCCACGGTGCCGTACGCCTCCGGGGGCGCGGGCGGGGTGGGGTACTCCTCGCGCGGCAGGGTCGACAGGCCGAAGCTCGTGCCGCCCGCCTCGACCGTGAAGCGGGATCCGTCCACGGCACAGCTCACCGGGCCGTCCGGCAGCACCTTGCAGATGTCCAGCAGCCGGCGCCCGAGGACGAGCACCCGCCCGTCCGCCGTCACCTCGGCGTCCGTCTCGATCCGCGCCGCAGTCTCGAAGTCGAACCCCGACACGCTCAGCCGCCCCGCCGACACCTCCAGCAGCAGTCCGCCCAGCACCGGGACCGGCGTCCGCGCGGGCAGGGCGCGGGCCGCCCACGCCACCGCCTCGACGAGATCACCGCGGTCGACCCTGAACTCCATGAACGAACCCCCTGCTCGCACCAGCTGCCACCGCCGAAGCTAGCGGCGATCACTGACAACCGGTTCTGAGCAGGGGGAATCGCGGCGGGGGAGCCTCAGTGCGCGGCCACCGGTCCCCGCCGGGCCGCGAGGCGCGCCGCCCGCGTCCCGAACACCGTGATCGTCACAACGCCCAGCACCGCCAGGACACCCACGCCGACCGTGCCGGCCCAGCCGCCCGCGTGGAAGGCCGTCGCGCCGACCGTGCTGCCCGCGCTGGAGCCGATGTAGTACGCGGACTGGTACAGCGCGGAGGCCTGCGCCCGGCCGGTCGTCGCCGTCTTGCTGACCGCCGAGGACGCCACCGCGTGACCCGCGAAGAAGCCCGCCGTGATCAGGACCAGGCCCAGCAGGACCAGGGGCAGGGAGTCGGCGAGGGAGAGCAGCAGACCCGTCGCCGTGGTGCCGCCCGCCAGGTACAGGGCCCCGCGCCGGCCCAGGCGGCCGACCAGCCGGCCCGCCGTGGACGCCGACACCGTCCCCACCAGGTACACCAGGAAGATCGAGCCGACGATGCCCTGCGGGAGGGAGAACGGCTCCTCCGTGAGGCGGTAGCCGATGACCGTGTACACGCCGCCGAAGACGGTCATGAACAGCGCGCCGATCGCGTACAGGCGGCACAGCAGCGGGTTGGCGAGGTGGTCGCGGACGGTGCGGGCCAGGACGCGGGGGCGCAGCGAGCCCGGCGCGAAGTGCTTCGGGGCCGGCAGCAGCAGACGGAAGGCCACCGCGCACGCCACCGCGACCGCGCCGATCACCCCGAGGGCGACCCGCCAGCCCCACTCCTGCGCGACCCAGCCGGTGATCACCCGGCCGCTCATCCCGCCGACGCTGTTGCCCGCCACGAACAGGCCGATCGCCGTGACCAGGGCGCGCGGACGGACCTCCTCGGCGAGATAGGCGGTGGCGGAGGCGGGCAGCCCGGCCAGGGCCGCGCCCTGCACCCCCCGCAGCACGACCAGCCAGCCCAGGGAGGGGGCGAAGGGGACCAGCACGCCGACGCCCACCGCGACGGCCAGCGATGCCGTCATCACCGTACGGCGGCCGTAGCGCTCCGACAGGGCGCTCATCGGCAGGACGAACAACGCCAGTCCGCCGGTCGCCGCCGCGACCGTCCAGCTCGCCTCGCTCGCCGCGACCCCGAACTCGCCGGAGATCAGCGGCAGCAGCGCCTGCGTGGAGTACAGCAGGGCGAAGGTCGCCACGCCGGCCAGGAAGAGGGCGAAGCTCATCCGGCGGTAGCCGGGGCCGCCCGGGGCCATACGGGAGTCGGAGGAGGGAACGGACGTGACGGCGCCCACGGTGGTGGACGCCCCGGTACTGGCGGGAGACATGCCTCGAACCTACGGACGCCTCCGCTGTTCCGTCCAATGCATGGAATCGCCATAATCGTTCCCATGGTGCATCAGCAGAGGTCACAGGAGCGCCTGTCACCGTCCAGTGACACAGAAGACATCGTCACACTGCTCGCCCCGCGGCTCGCGTACTTCGCCGGCGTCGCCCGCACCGAGCACGTCACACGGGCCGCGCAGGAGATGCGGGTCCCGCAGTCCACGCTGTCCCGGGCGATGGTCCGCCTGGAGCAGGACCTCGGCGTCGACCTCTTCGCCCGCCGCGGCCGGACCGTCTCCCTCACCCCCGCCGGACGCACCTTCCTCACCTCCGTCGAACGCGCCCTCGCGGAGATCGGGAAGGCCGCCGACGAGGTGCGCGCCGACGCCGACGCCGCCACCGGCAAGGTCGCCTTCGGCTTCCTGCACACCATGGGCGCCGAGACCGTCCCCGGCCTGATCCACGCCTTCCGCGCCGACCACCCCCGCGTCCGCTTCAGCCTCGTCCAGAACTACGGCGAGGCGATGATCGAACGCCTGCGGGCGGGCGAACTCGACCTCTGTCTGACCTCGCCCGTCCCGGACGCCCCCGACCTCGTCGCCCGCCGCCTCGACGAACAGAAACTCCGCCTGGTCGTCCCCGCCGACCACCGCCTCGCCTCCCGCAGACGCGTCCGTCTCGCCGAGGCCGCCGACGAGACCTTCGTGACCCTGGAGCCGGGCTACGGCATGCGCCGCATCACCGACGACCTCTGCCAGGAGGCCGGCTTCAAGCCCCGCATCGCCTTCGAGGGCGAGGAGGCGGAAACCCTGAGGGGCCTGGTGGCAGCAGGCCTGGGCGTGGCCCTGCTCCCCCCGCCCGCCGTGCCCCGCCCGGGCGTGGTGGAACTGACGGTCACGGCTCCAAGAGCGGTACGAGAGATCGGCGTGGCCTGGCTGGACGGCCACCCGGACACACCCCCGGTCGCCGCCTTCAAGAAGTTCCTGCTGTCGAGAAGAGGGAATCTGCTGGCGTGAAGGACCGGGGGTGTCGGCCGACGTGAAGAGGGGGCTTGCCGCCGACGCGAGGGCAGCCCACCCAGGGGCGCGGGGCTGCATCGGTATGCGGCTCCGCCGCGCGGGCGCGACCAGCCGCGACGAACCCGCACCTCGAAGAAGACAGCCCCAACGGCGCTACCGCCTCAACGACTTACCGAACCCCGCAGCCAACGGCATCCTCAACCCCAGCGGCGGCGGAGCCTCCATCGCGTCATGCACAGGCCGCGAGAACCCCCGCCCGAACAACACCCCCACCACGAAGTCCTCCGCAAGACAGAGAACTTCCTCCCGGTACTGATGCAACCCGTGCCCGTCCGAGTGGACCTCGAACCGGCACACCTCCCGGTTCACCTTCTTCGCCCGCGCCGCCAGCCGGAACGACAACTCGGGATCGGTCCGCTCGTCGTTCGTGCCGTGCACGATCATCACCCGCCGCCCCACCAGCTGCTTCACCGGTTCGAGTGGCGCCGCCACATCCTCCTCCGGCAGCCAGGGGGCGATCGCCAGCACCGAGTTGACGGCCTCGTGCCCACCCGCGTGCAGCGCGGCCCGCCCGCCCATGTCGACGCCCGCCAGACACACGGGGACGTCACCGTAGCGCCGTACGGCCTCGTCGGCGGCCCAGGCCGCGTCGGCGGCGAGATGGGCCTCGCTGCCGTTCCAGCCGCGGAAGCGGTAGTGCACGACGTGGACGGCCAGCCCCTCCCGCCGTCCCGCCCGCGCGAGTTTGCGCCCGAGGGCGCGGACCGGGCCGCCCGTCCACAGCGGCGAGGGTCTGCGGTCGGAGACCTCGTCACCGCCCGGGAGCAGCAGCACCACCCCGCTCACCGTCTCCGGCTCGGGGCCGACCACCTTTCCCAGCCTGGCCGCCCGCACCGGTGTCGCTTGCTGTCCCATGACAGAACAGTGTCAGAAGAGGCGGTGTACTCCACCCGTCCGTGCGGTCACCGTTACATATCGACGGAGTTGTACACCCGGTGATCTACGCGCGTAGGAGTTAGAGTGCGAAAATGACGAGCCAGAGCATCCAGAAGGGCGTCACCCCGAGCTCGGACCAGATCCGCCGGGCGCCCAAGGTTCTGCTGCACGACCACCTCGACGGCGGGCTGCGCCCCGGCACGATCGTCGACCTCGCCCGGGACGCCGGGTACTCCCGCCTCCCCGAGACCGACCCCGCCAGGCTCGGCGTCTGGTTCCGGGAGGCCGCCGACTCCGGGTCCCTGGAACGGTACTTGGAGACCTTCTCGCACACCGTCGGCGTCATGCAGACGCGCGACGCGCTCGTACGGGTCGCCCGCGAGTGCGCCGAGGACCTCGCCGAGGACGGTGTCGTCTACGCCGAGGTCCGGTACGCGCCCGAGCAGCACCTGGAGGGCGGCCTGAGCCTCGAGGAGGTCGTCGAGGCCGTCAACCAGGGCTTCCGGGAAGGGGAGCGGCTCGCCCGGGCGAACGGCCACCGCATCCGCGTCGGCGCCCTGCTCACCGCCATGCGGCACGCCGCCCGCGCCCTGGAGATCGCCGAACTCGCCAACCGCTACCGGGACCTGGGCGTCGTCGGCTTCGACATCGCGGGCGCGGAGGCCGGTTACCCGCCCACCCGGCATCTCGACGCCTTCGAGTACCTCAAGCGCGAGAACAACCACTTCACCATCCACGCCGGCGAGGCCTTCGGGCTGCCGTCCATCTGGCAGGCCCTGCAGTGGTGCGGCGCCGACCGGCTCGGCCACGGTGTGCGCATCATCGACGACATCGAGGTCGCCGAGGACGGCACGGTGAAGCTCGGACGGCTCGCCTCCTACGTCCGCGACAAGCGCATCCCGCTCGAACTGTGCCCCAGCTCCAACCTGCAGACCGGGGCCGCCGCCTCCTACGCCGAGCACCCGATCGGGCTCCTGCGCCGGCTTCACTTCCGCGCCACCGTCAACACGGACAATCGTCTGATGTCCGGTACGAGCATGAGCCGGGAATTCGAGCACCTTGTCGACGCATTCGGTTACACGCTCGATGATCTCGCATGGTTCTCAGTCAATGCTATGAAGTCAGCATTCATTCCTTTCGATGAACGGCTGGCCATGATCAATGACGTGATCAAGCCCGGCTATGCCGAGCTGAAGTCCGAATGGCTGTTCCAGCAGACCGCTTCCACCAGCGGCTCTGTGAGCGAAGAGGGCTGAGCGCGGCCTGTTTCGGGAATCCGAACACGGGCTGACCTTCACCGTCCGTCCGCATTTCGGTGTTTGCGGAGGGTGCCTGTCCGTGTTTACGGTCGGGCACCGCTTAAGTTTCCCGTATTCGAGGACGCATTCAACATGAAGCAGTCTGCTGCCAAGACCCTCGGTGTCGCCGCTCTCGGTGCCGCCTTCGCCGCCGCCGGTGCGGGTGCCGCCAACGCCGCCGCGCCCCTCCCCGACGCCCCCCAGGTGCTCCATGGCGTCCAGGCGTTCCCGGGGCAGAACGGCGCCGGGAGCGAGGTGACGGGGGGTGCCGGTCAGGTGCTGGACCAGGCCCAGCCGGCGCTCGCCGAGGGCCTGACCGCCACGCAGCCCGTTTCCGAGGGTCTGGCCCTCTCCGAGGACCAGGCCAAGCCGGTCGCCGGTCTGATCGGCGGCCTGCCGGTCGGCCAGGGCCTGCCCACGCAGGGTGTGTCGGCCAACGGGACCCCGCTGGGCTGAGGCGCCTTCTCCACACACGCCGTTGGGGCGCACCTGGGTGAATCCAGGTGCGCCCCAACGGCTTTGCCGTGCGTGCTCACCAGGCCGTGCGTGCTCACCAGGCCGTGCGTGCCTTGTCCTCGGACGGCAGGAAGATCCACAGCGCGATGTAGAGCAGGAACTGCGGGCCCGGCAGCAGGCAGGACAGCAGGAAGATCACACGCATCGTCGTCGGGGACATGTGGAAGCGGCGGGCCAGCGCGGCGCACACTCCGCCGATCATGCGGCCGTGGGTGGGGCGGGCGAGGCTGCTGGACATCTGCGGCTCCTTCGTGAGCGTAGGTCCGAGGCGGCCTCCGGTGGCTGCCTCGTCTGTCTTCCACGCTAAGGAGACGAAGGGGGCGAAACGTCGCTCTACGGGGCGATCCCGACCCTGGGAATCGTCGGGGTACGACCCTGAGCCGGCTCGTCCTGGCGGGCCGCGGGGCGGTCGCGGAGCTCGGTGCGATGGCGGAGCCAGGCGCGGGTGGCCGGGACGACCGCGGCGTGCGCGAGGGCGACGCCCGCGGTGTTCAGGAGGAGGGTGTCGATGTCCACGACCCGGCCGGGGACTCCGGTCTGCAGGAGTTCGATGGCCAGGGAGAGCAGGGCGCCTGCCGTGACCGTGCGGATCAGGGAGGCGAGGGGGGAGGCGTGCAGTCTGCCGTGGACCAGCGGGAGCAGGACGCCGAGGGGGGTGAGAAGGGCGAGGCCCTCGCCTATGCGGCGGGCCGCCTCCGGCCAGCCCAACTGGAGGTCGGCGCGGATGCCGGCGAACGGGTGGAGGTTGGTGGGCATCACCCAGGGGACGTGCAGGGGGCGCAGTGTGAACCAGGCGACGAACATGAGGTGTGCGACCAGGAGGACACTCCCGGTCGCACGGATGCGGATCGCGGCGCTGCCGCCGATGGAGCCTTGACGCTGCACGTCCCCCTAGACGCGGGGGGCGGTCGGATCGGTTCCGGGGGGTGGGGGGAGGTGTGCGCCACACCTCCGGTGGGGTGCGGGTGGGGGTGGTTGCTGCCGGG
>NZ_JBNCAQ010000039.1:0-37449 GCF_049808595.1 Streptomyces aurantiaciflavus
GAGCCCGTCGCGTGTTGGGCGTACGGCTGCCTGCTGCCACAGTCCGACTTGGCTGTGACGAGCTGAGCGACGGGCTCCTGCCGCACCGCCACGACCCGCTCCCGTGCCATGGCGACTGCGGGAGCGTTGTGGCTGCGCCGGGCTGCCACGAACCGGGTACGCCGTCTCGCGGGTGCGGGAGCGTCGTGGCTGCGCCGTGGTGGTCACGGCTCGCTTCCGTGCGATGGCCGGTGCGGGAGCGGTGTGGCTGCGCTGCAGCGGACACGGCTCGCTCCCGCCGGGGGGTGGCTGGGGGTGTGTGGGGCTGCGCCCGGGCGTCACTGCTCACTTCCGTCGGAGGGCGGTTGCGGTGTTCTCCGGGGAAGGGACTTGTGGGTGGGGCGGCGCCGACGAGGCGTCGGTAAAGGGGGTGTGGGGGCGGGCGTAGCTTTGGTGTATGACGAAGTACGGTTCTTTTCCCGGTACGCGTCCTCGGCGGCTGCGGACCACTCCCGTGATGCGGCGCATGGTCGCCGAGACCCGGTTGCATCCGGCCGACTTCATCCTGCCCGCGTTCGTGCGGGAGGGTGTGAGTGAGCCGGTGCCGATCCAGGCCATGCCGGGGGTCGTGCAGCACAGCCGGGACAGCCTGAAGAAGGCCGCGCTGGAGGCGGTGGAGGCCGGGGTTTCCGGGATCATGCTCTTCGGGGTGCCGGAGGAGGCGAAGAAGGACGCTGCCGGGACCGCCGGGACCGATCCGGACGGCATTCTCCAGGTCGCTCTGCGGGATGTGCGGGCCGAGGTCGGGGACGACCTGCTCGTCATGTCCGACCTGTGCCTGGACGAGTTCACCGATCACGGGCACTGCGGCGTTCTCGACGCCGAGGGGCGCGTCGACAACGACGCCACCCTCGAGCGGTACGCCGAGATGGCGCAGGTGCAGGCCGACGCCGGGGCCCATGTGGTGGGGCCCAGCGGGATGATGGACGGGCAGATCGGCGTCGTCCGCGACGCCCTCGACCAGATCGGGCGGGAGGACGTGGCCGTCCTCGCCTACACCGCCAAGTACTCGTCCGCCTTCTACGGGCCCTTCCGGGAGGCGGTGGGGTCCTCGCTGAAGGGGGACCGGAAGACGTACCAGCAGGACCCGGCCAATGTGCGGGAGTCGATGCGTGAGCTCGCCCTCGATCTGGAGGAGGGGGCCGACATGGTGATGGTGAAGCCGGCCGGCCCCTATCTCGACATCCTGGCGCGGGTCGCCGACGCCGTGGACGTGCCGGTCGCCGCCTACCAGATCTCCGGTGAGTACTCGATGATCGAGGCCGCCGCCGAGAAGGGCTGGGTCGACCGCGACCGGGCGATCCTGGAGACGCTGACCGGCATCAAGCGGGCCGGCGCGCAGAACATCCTCACCTACTGGGCGACCGAGGCCGCCCGCAAGGTTCGGTAGTTCACCAGTTGAGGGCGTCCTCCATGGACTGCTGCCAGTACGTCACCGTCAGCGAGCTGTCGTAGTACACGCCCTCGGCCGGCAGGGACGGCAGCGCGGTGGCGCCGCCGTCGCTGTTCGGCGTGTAGCCCTGGAAGTGGACCGTCAGCTTCTTGGCCGTCGTACCGCCGTCGCCGCTGCCGTCGGCGGCCGAGAGCAGGACGCCCGCGTAGCCGGACTCACCGGGTCGCAGAGTCGTCACCGCCTGCGGCTGGGTCCCCTTCGCGGCCTGCGGCGCCCACTGCATCTCGTCGAAGCGCAGGACGGGGTAGTAGGTCAGGTCGCAGGTCTTGCTGCCGGTGTTGGTGACGGTGATCAGCATGTGGTTCAGGGGGCGGGGGACCGGCTGGGCGGTGACCTTGGTGTTCGAGCCGTTGCACAGGACGCGGTTCTCGGGCGCGTTCGGGTCCTTGCCGGGGGTGGTGTCGGCGGCCGGCTTGGCGGACGGTTCGCCGTTGGGCTTCGTGCCCTTGCCCGTGCCGGTTCCGGTTCCGGTGGTCGTGCCGGTGCCGGTTGAGGTGCCGGTGCCGGTGGTCGTGCCGGTCGTCGGCTTGTCGGTCGCCGCGGGCTGCGGGGTGACCGTCGACGACGTCGCCGGGACCGACGCGCCCTCGTCCTTCGTGCGCGTGCCGTTCTCGCACGCGGTGAGTGAGAGAGCGGCGAGTGCGGCGATCGCGGGGACGAGCAGGCGGCTGGTGCGGCGGATGCGCATGACGAAGTCCTCTTCCGAAAACAGTGGTTGGCACAGGCCGTTCGACCGGTCGGCGGGAGCGGCGTGCTTGGATGGCCACAGCTTGTGGGGTGATCCGTCCCGGCCGCCACGACTCGTGGGCGATCAGGGACACTGGAATGCCCACAAGGCTCTGAACTGGGAAAACAGACCATTCCTGGAACGCCGGAATGGGACACGGGGACAGGACACGGGGGTATCGAACGGTGTCTGCGGCCGAGTTCGCGTCACTGCTGCGGGAGTTGAAGGATCGGTCCGGGCTGTCCTACGGGACGCTCGCCAAACGGCTCCACATGAGTACGTCGACGCTGCACCGCTACTGCAACGGGGACGCCGTCCCCACGGACTACGCGCCCGTGGAACGGCTGGCCCGGCTCTGCAAGGCGACGCCGGAGGAGCTCGTCGAGCTGCACCGGCGGTGGGTGCTGGCGGACGCGGGGCGGGGGAGGAAGGGCGGTGACGCGGCCGGGGGCGAGCCCGGGAGCGATGCCGCCGCCGAGCCTGTGGTGGAGGCCGTGACGGACACGCCTCACGGGCCTGGGCGGGACGAGGACGGCGACGGGGAAGGGCCGCCGCGCCGGGTTCGGCGTCCGCTGCTCCTCGCGGGGATCTCCGGGGCCACCGCCGTCGGTGCCGTGGCCCTCGCGCTCTCCTTGAGCCTGACCGGCGGCGGGCCGGGCGGCGACGACGGCAGCGGCGGCAGGCCTGTTGGGGCCGCCGCGTCCGTGCAGGGGAAGCCGGGGGCGCAGAGGGTCTCGCCGTCCGCCTCCGCCTCCCCTTCCGCCTCTGCCTCGCCCTCGGTGTCGGCGTCCCCCTCGGTCGCCTCCCCGGAGTCGTCCGCCGCCAAGGGCAAGGCCGAGGCCGGCCCCGACTCCGCCCCCACGGCCCCCGCCCTCGCCGTCTCCGTCCGCCCGTACGCCTGGGAAGGCCCCTGTGGGCAGCGGTACCTGATCGACAAGGAGCCGGGGCAGGTGGCGCCGCCGCCGCCCGAGCAGGACGCGCCCGCCTGGGTGGCCGCGCACAAGGCCGTGTCTTCGGGGCAGCAGTACCTGGAGCTGACCGTGCAGGGGACCGGGGCCGAGACCGTGGTCGTGAACAAGCTGACCGTCCGAACGGTCGCGAAGAGGTCGCCGCTCCCCTGGAACGACTACGCCATGGGCTACCCGGGGGTCGGCTGCGGCGGCGGGGTGCCGAAGCGCTACTTCACCGTCGCCCTCGACGCGGCGCGGCCGAAGCTCGTGCCGGAGGCCGGGCACGACGACTTCCCGTTCACGGTGAGCGAGTCCGACCCGGAGACCTACTACGTCAGCGCCGACGCCTCCGCGTACGACGTGAGCTGGGTGCTGGAGCTGTCCTGGTCCAGCGGGTCGCGGCGCGGCACGATCACCGTCGACGACGACGGCAAGCCGTTCCGCACGAGCGGCAACAACGGGCGGCCCGCCTACGAGTTCCCGCTCGGCGGTTCCGCGTGGGAGCGGGCCGGGGCCTCGCCGACCCCGTAGGCGCTCGACTCGGACGGGCCCTCGTCGCGCAGGCCCTCGCCGTCGTGGCACGCCGTGAGGGTGAGGGCGGCGGCGCAGGTGAGGGCGGCGGCGAGAAGGCGGGTGCGGGCGCGACGGGTGGGGGTGGCTTGCTTGGGCATGGGGGTCAGCCTGGCCGTACGGTTGCCGTGGGGGCCACCGTCGGCGGGGAATTCGGGACGCGGACGCTGTCCCACCCCTGGTGACCTGCGGGAACGCTGTCTCCCTGGGACGGGGTCCGGGACGCTCGGGGGGCGACCGCGGGCGGGCGGAGTGGAAGCCTCCGGTTGCGTCCGAATCCCGGAAAGGTACCTGTAGACGGCAGCCATCTCCCTAGGCTGCGGGGGCGCGAGGAAGAGGGTGGGCGGAACGCGCCGCCCCGCAGCCGAAGGAGCCGTGTCATGACCGTTGCCCCAGCGACCCCCACTCCGGCCGGTACGTCTCCCGTTCCGCCGCTCGCCGCGCGGGCCCGCGCCATCGGTGGCTCGCCCGTCCGGGACATCCTCGCCGTCACCGCGCGCCCCGAGGTGATCAACTTCGCGGGCGGACTGCCCGCGCCCGAACTGTTCGACCGGGAGGGCGTCGCCGCCGCCTTCCGGCAGGTGCTGGAGGAGACACCCGGCCGCGCCCTGCAGTACGCCACCACCGAAGGCGAGCCCACGCTCCGTGAGCCGCTCGCGCGGCGCATGACCGCGCGGGGACTGCCGACGAACGCCGACGACCTCCTCGTCACCACCGGCTCACAGCAGGCGCTGTCCCTCCTCGCCACCGCCCTGCTCGACCCCGGCGACACCGTCCTCGTCGAGGACCCCTGCTACCTCGCCGCCCTCCAGGTCTTCGGCCTCGCCGGCGCCCGGATCGTCGCCGTGCCCGGCGACGCGGACGGCCCCGACCCGGAGGCCCTCGCCGACCTGGTCGCCCGCGAACGTCCCAAGCTGCTCTACACCGTCCCCACCTTCCAGAACCCGACCGGCCGCACCCTCCCCGCCGAGCGCCGCGCCGCCCTCGCCACCGTCGCCGCCCGCCACGGCCTGTGGATCGTCGAGGACGACCCCTACGGCGAGCTCCGCTACGACGGTGAGCGCGTCCCCTGGATCGCCGCCCACCCCGACGCCCGCGACCGCACCGTGCTCCTCGGCTCCTTCTCCAAGGTGATGGCCCCCGGCCTGCGGCTGGGCTGGCTGCGCGCCCCGGCCGACCTGCGGCGGGCCTGCGCGGTCGCCAAGCAGGCGGCCGACCTGCACACCCCGACCGTCAACCAGCTCGCCGCCGCCCGCTACCTGGCCGACACCGACCTCGACGCGCACGTCGCCCGCGTCGCCGCCGTCTACCGCGAGCGACGGGACGCCATGCTCGCCGGCCTCCCCGAGGCCCTCCCCGAGGGTTCGTCCTGGAACCGGCCCCAGGGCGGCATGTTCCTCTGGGCCCGCCTTCCGGACGGCCATGACACCACCGCCCTGCTCCCGCAGGTGGTGCGGGAGGGCGTGGCCTACGTCCCCGGCGCCCCCTTCCACGCCGGCGAGCCCGACCGCTCCACCCTGCGGCTCTGCTTCGTGACCCAGACGCCGGAGGAGATCGGGGAGGGGCTGCGCAGGCTGGGGCGGGGGCTCGGGAAGTAAGGACGGATCAGTCCCACCAGAAGTACCAGGTGCGTTCGCCGATCAGCTCCTTCGCGTACTGACGCAGACTGCCCGGACCCTGCGTGATGTTGTCCGGGCAGAACGCGAAGTGCTCGGCGGCCACCGCCTCCGCCTCCTCCGTCGTGGTGGGCGGCGCGGCCACGGAAACCGCGAGCAGGTCGAAGCCGAGGGCGACGACGCGTATGCCGAAGCGGTCCTCCCAGGAGCGCAGGACGGCGCAGAGACGAGCCACGTCGCTCTCGTGGTTGAGCGGGCCGGACCAGCCGATCGCGGCCGGGATGTCAGCGGAACGGCGGGCCGGGACCAGGGCCAGGCGCGGCTTCTCGGGCCAGGAACGGGTGCCGTCCGTCAGCGAGTCGGCGACTTGGGCGGCGCAGACGGCCGGGTCGATGGTGAGGGCGGGGGAGGAGGCGAAACCGGGCCAGTCGGGGCCGAACGGTGCGAGCATCTCGTCCGTCTCGTCGTCCCAGTACCCCTCGTCCTCCTCCTCGTCCATCTCCCAGAAGTCCGCCAGGACGTCCTCGGCGCTGTGGTCGCCCGGGTAGGACACCTCCCCGGGCATCAGGTCCCACCTCTCCGGGCCGCCCCGGCCTCCCACGTCGACGAGCACCGGCAGAAGCCCGGCCCGCCCGGCTCGGCCGCCCAGCGCGGTCCAACTGCCGGGCGACGCGGCCTTCTCGGCATGCCACAGCACCGGTTCGGCCGAGGCGTCCTCGGTCGCCGCGTCGATGAGCCTGCCCGGCGGCAGCTGAAGCCCCAGAGACCGTCCGCTCGGGTCGGACGCCAGCTTGGGCAGCGGGTTGGGAAGAGTCGCCATGCCCGTGACTGTAGAGGGCGGCACTGACAGTGGGATGGGCACCGGATCCCCGGGGCGGAGCGACCGTGGCCCGGTGCAGGGCGTGGACGGCCGAGCCCCGGCCCCCCATATGAGGGTGACCGGGGGCTCGGTGGGTGTCACCAGGCGTCGGCGACAGCCGTCCGGGACGGGCGGTGGACCCGCATCCGGCCGTCCGCGGCGAAGCACGCCGGGGAAAGGGGTGAGCCCCCGGTGCCGTGCGGCACCGGGGGCTCACCCGTACGCGTCCGAAGGGGGATCAGGTCACCCGAAGGCGAGCTTGTCGTTCCAGCCGGACCCGATGACGGTCTTCACCGCGGCGTTGGTGTTGGTGGTGGACGGGTGATAGACGGCCATGTGGCCGTCGGACACGAAGCGGGCCCAGATGTCCGGGATGCCGTCGTTGCTGATGTCCGGGATGCCGATCGCCGCGTTGACGTTGGTGTCGGTCCAGCCGGTACCGAAGGACTCGTCCCCGTTGACGGCATTGGCAGCCAGCATCAGGGAGTTGAGGTCGACGCTGCCCGTCACCGCGCCGGGCTTGCCGCGGCGGAGGTACATGTTGCCGTTGTCCAGGTTGCGCCAGAGCAGGTCGGGCGTGCCGTCCTTGTTCATGTCGGCCAGGTTGACGATGTCGCGGCGGGCCCAGGCGTCTGCGTTCATCAACGTCGCGGTCTGGACGCTGCCGCCGGTGTAGCCGGAGAGCACCCAGAAGCCCGCGGCGGTGCGCAGCGTCAGGTCGGGCAGCTTGTCGCCGGTGATGTCGCCGACGGCCTTCAGCTGGGTCCAGGTGGACGGCGCGGGCGCGTTCGACGGCAGGCGGACCTTCATCCGCTGGTCGACGTCGAACGAGCCGTAGCCGTCACCCGGGTAGAGCCAGAAGCCGCCGTCCGGGGTGCGGGCGAACAGGTCCGTGGTGCCGTCGCCCGGGTAGGTGTCCTGGTAGTGCGCGATCAGCGCGGCCTTGTTGCCGATCGTCGAGGCGGCGTCGTACCAGTGGCCCGGAGGGTTCAGCACCGCCTTGCCGTCGGCGCCCCGGCTGTAGGACGAGGTCAGCTTTTCGTACAGCTCGCCGCCCGGCTGGCCCTCGCCGCCGACCGGCACGCCCGGGTACGTTTTCAGCACGCCGGTGGCGTCGATGACGAGCAGGTCGGGGGTGCCGTCGCCGCCCGTGTCACCGGGGGTGTCGGCGTTGTTCTTCGGCGGGACGTAGGTCGTGTAGTCGGTGCGCGCGCTCGGGTTGCCCAGGGTGTCGTAGGCGTACACCTGGAGGGTGTTGGGGCCGGCGTTCGGCGGCTGCAGGTCGGGGACGCTGGCGTTGCCGCCGGCGTCGGCGTTGACCGGGACCGGGGCGACGCCGCCCCAGGCGTACGTGAACTTCGCCGCGCCCGGTGACGAGAAGGCGATCGGCCCGGTCAGACCGAAGTTCACCTTCGCCCAGGTGGCGCCGTCCGAGGTGGCCCGGAGCCACACGTCGCTGGTGACGACCGGCGGGGGCGGACCGGAGCCGTCGATGGTCACGGCGCACGGCGTGGTACCGGCCGGGAAGAAGGTGGAGACCGCCGGGGTGGGGGAGTTGGAGTCCTCCGCGCGCACGTCCCAGTAGTAGGTGGTCTTGTCCACGAGGTCGGTCGACTCGATCTTCGTCGAGGCCCAGCCGCTGCTGAGGTTGGTGGCCAGAACGCCGGTCGGGGCGGTCGTGCCCGCCTTCCAGAACCGGAAGCGCAGGCCCTTCAGGTTGTTGTCGGGGTCCGTGGCACGCGCCTTGAGGGTCAGGTCCGTCTTGCCGACCGTGCGGCCCGGGGAGCCGATGACACAGTCGCCGCCGGGAACGGTCTCGCCGTCGGTGGGCTCGTTCGGCTTGCGGTTGTACACGGCCTCGACGGTCGCGGAGGTCGCCCTGAACTTGCGCCAGGTCTGGGTGTCCGACTCGCTGGTGGCGCGCATGCCGAGGGTGAGACTCGAGTAGCCCTGGGTGGTGACGTACTGGGCGGCGTCCTTGACGTTGAAAGCCTCGTAGGCGTCCGGGCAGGAGCTCGACGACCAGCCGTGTGCGAAGGACTTGCGCTGGAGCTCGTCGGACCAGCTCGGCTGCGCGTTCCAGGTCGTGCCGGAGGAGATCGAGCCGGTGCGCCAGATCTGGAACTCGCGGTCCGTGCAGGACCAGGAGTGGTTGTTGAGCACCTTGAAGGTCGCGCTGCTGATCTCGGCGCCCTTGATGTTCTTGTCCCAGTCCATGCGCCAGAACGAGCGGGCGGTGCCCCCGGTGTCGCTCTCGTGGCCGACGCGGGCGTCGGAGGTGCCGGAGGAGAAGTTCGTGCCGTTGAAGAAGCTCGTGCTCGGGTACGGCTTGTACGCCACCGTCCAGGCGTCCCAGCCCGGGTTCAGCGGCGGGTCGACGAACAGCGGGTAGGTGACGCCCGCGCGGTCGGCCAGGCCGGTGGTGGCGAAGCCGAGCTCCAGACGGGCGGCGCCGGTGTTCTCGCCGCCCAGGCCGATCGGCAGGGGCGCGGACTCGGCGCCGGGCTCGATGCCGGTGAGGCCCGACAACTTCAGCACCTCGGCCGGGGTGCCCACGGCCGTGCGGTGCGGGGCGCCCTCGGGCAGTTCGGGGTCACGGCCGCTGGAGTCCCACGCGAACGGCGTGGGGATCGAGCCGACCTCCTTGCCGGCCTTGTCCAGGACCTGGACCCGGCTGGCCTTGCGGTCCTGCCGGAAGACGGCGGTGTCCGAGCGCAGCCCGTAGGCGATGGTGGCCAGCGCCTTCTGGTGTGCCGCCTCAGGGGTCTTGACGATCAGGACCTGCGCCATGCCGCCCTCCTCGCGGGCCACCAGCAGCAGGTCGACGCCCGGCAGGACCTCGGAGTAGAGGGCCCGGGGACCGTCGAGCACCGGCTCGGGCAGGGCGCCCGGCCAGGTGTACGCCACGGTGTGACCGCCGAGGTCCACCTCGGCGAGCACCGTCTCGCCCGGGGTCTCGGCCCGGACGAAGGAGCGGTCGGCGCGCGCCTTCGTACCGCTGCCGCCTGCGAAGCGGACGGAGACGGCCGGGTTCACGGGTGCGACGCCAAGTCCCTTGGCGGCCTTGTCCGTTCGCTTCAGGGTGTTGTCGATCGGGGCCCACTCGCCCTCGGCGTTCTTCGCCCGAGTCGGCGCGGCCGTGATCCGCGTCTTCAGCTGGCCGCTGGGCAGCGCCCAGGTCAGCCTGGTGGCCGTGGTGGCCGTGTCGACGAGCACCTGCTTGTGGGTGCGCAGGGCTTCGGCCATCGCGGCGGCCTCGTCGCGGGGCCCGGTGGAGGCGGGGGTGGCGTCGGTGGCGCCGTCGGCCTTGGCCGGGGCGGAGCCACCGGGGTGCCACCACGGCAGCAGGGCGGCGGTCAGGGCGGCCAGCACGAGGCCGAGGGTCAGGGACAGCCGCGTGCGCGTGCGCACGAATGGGCTGAGATATCGGGGCGGCGCGGTCACGGCGGTCTACTCCCGTGGGAACCAAGCGGATTGAGGACAGCACAGACAGCCCCGTTCGGCAGGCCGCGGGGCAGAAGGCGCGCACACGATCACACATGCGAAGGATCTCGTCCATGCATGACGATGTTGTGAACTTGTTATGCCAATGGGGAACCAATGCGACTCGGTGTCAACCAAGTCCGGTTCAAGGTCTTTTGGGAATGACATTGGCAGTGATTGGGGGAATTCCACCAATAATCTGATTGGTCGATGGGGGAATGATCTGGCTGGATTCCATCTATGACGCAGATCACATTCAGCTGTTCTGGCGCCCACCCTGGATCTTGATATCTGCGCAGGACATGACAGAGAGTGCGCACGCACGCGCCTGAGCCAGACGTGTGCCCTTCGGTGTTTGCGCACCTCGTCCGTTGAATGAATTGCCAGGGTGGGAGTCGACGCGTATGCGTGCTTCAGGTCCGCTGTCATGGCTGGGGCGGCGACGCCCAGCCCTGACAGAGTCACAACGAAGGCGCCGGCGGCGAAGCCGCACGGCGACCGTTCTTCTGCTGTCCTCGACGCTGACCGTGACCAGCCTGGGCGGGCAGGCGCTGGCCATCCCCGACCCCGGCATGAGCCGCGAGGAGTCGATCGCCAAGGTCGACCTCCCGGACCTCCCGAAGGCCACCGACGTCGAGGGCGACGAGGCCGCCGACAAGACCCTGACGCTGGCTCCCGAGAAGCCGGTCGCCCCGTACACCCCCACCGCCACCGCGCCGTGGACCTCCGGCACCGGTAACGCCACCCTCTCCACGACCAGCACGCCCGGCACCACCGTGCCGGTCACCAACAACCTGCCGGTCGCCATCGGCGTCCCCGAGGGCGGCGACCCCTCCGCCCTCGCCGGCGACTGGACCGTCGGCGTGGCCCCGCAGACGACCTCGCAGGACGCGGGAGTCTCGGGCATCGTCATGAAGCTCACCCCGCCGGCCACGGTCGACCCGGCCGCCGAGGTGGCGATCAGCATCGACACCACCGGCTTCGCCGACCTCTACGGACCGCAGGCCGCCGACCGCTTCGGCCTGATGCTGCTGCCCGAGTGCGTCTACTCCTCCCCGACCACGGGCGACTGCGCCGACGGCGGCGGTATGACCACGATGTCCTTCTCCGACGGGGACAAGGACGTCAAGAACGGCAAGAAGAACTTCCAGCGGCTGCGCAGCACGGTGAAGACCGTGGCGGCCAAGGACGCGCCCACCAGGACCAAGACGGCCAAGAACGCCAAGACCCGCAAGATCCTCAGCGGCAGCATCCCGGTCTCCAGCCTCGTCGACGAGGGCTTCGTCCCCTCCGGGGCGACGAAGGCCTCCTACCGGGACGGCGTCCAGCCCGCGGTCGCCGCGAACGGCGGCGCCGCCGTCGGCGGCCTCGACACCGGCTCCTCGGCGTCCGGTGACTTCACGGCCTCGCCGCTGCTGTCCTCCGGCTCCTGGTCGTCCGGCTCCTCCTCGGGCGCCTTCACCTACTCGTACCAGGCCCAGGTCCCGGAGACCGCCGGCGGCCTGATGCCGAAGGTCGGCCTGTCGTACTCCTCCCAGTCCGTCGACGGCCGCACGTCGTCCACCAACAACCAGGCCTCCTGGATCGGTGACGGCTGGGACTACAACGCGGGCTCCATCACCCGTACGTACGCCAACTGCCGCCAGGACTCCAAGAAGGCCGGCTCCAACAACTCCACGCACCGCACCGCGGACCTGTGCTGGGGCTCGGAGAACGCCACCCTCTCGCTCGGCGGCATGACCACCGAACTGGTGTGGGACTCGACCAAGGGCAAGTGGTTCACGGCCAACGGCGACGGCTCCACCGTCCAGCTGATCAAGGGCGAGGCCACCGGCAACGGTGCCAGGGACGGTGAGTACTGGGTCGTCACCACCAAGGACGGCACCAAGTACCACTTCGGCAAGAACAAGCTCCCGGGCTGGTCCGACCACGGCACCGCCGCCGACGACCCGACCACCGACTCGGTGCTCACGGTCCCGGTCTACGGCAACCACTCGGGCGAGGACTGCTACAAGGGCTCCACGACCACCGACTGGACCAACTCCTGGTGCACGCAGGGCTGGCGCTGGGGCCTCGACTACGTCGAGGACGTCCACGGCAACGCCATGTCGCTGTGGTGGAAGAAGGACGCGCCGAACTACTACGCGCGCAACTTCAACTTCAAGGATCCGGTCCCCTACGACCGCGACGGCTGGCTCGACCACATCGACTACGGCCAGCGCAGCGACAACATCTTCACGGCGACCGCCCCGGCCCGGGTCGGCTTCAGCGTCGAAGAGCGCTGCTACACCGTCGACGACGTCACCTGCTCCGAAACCAACTTCACGTCCAAGGACCCGCGCAACTACCGGCCCTGGTTCGACACCCCGGCCGACCTGCGCTGTGAGGCCGGCAAGAAGTGCTGGAACGCCGGCCCGTCCTTCTGGACCCGCAAGCGCCTCGACAAGATCACGACCTCGGCCCAGCGGCGCACCGACACCGCCGCCCGCCAGGTCGTCGACGTGTACCAGCTGAAGCAGAGCTTCGCCGAGCTGAAGACCGGCCCGAACACCGCCCTGTGGCTGGAGTCGATCCAGCGCACCGGCTACGCCCGTAAAGGCTCCACCGACGAGAGCGTGACGCTCAACACGGTGCGGTTCGAGCCCAGCACCGAGGACATGCCGAACCGCGTCAAGGCGGTCCACGCGGAGCGCCCCGGCTTCTCCCGGCTGCGCATCGGCCGCGTCGTCAACGAGTACGGCGGCGAGACCGTCGTCAACTACAAGCCGATCGCGGGCGACTGCCTCACCGGCAACCTGCCGTTGCTCGACCAGCAGCCCGGCGAGGACCGCGCCACGGCCATGGCCCGGCTGCAGGCCCAGCTCAAGACGAACGACCGGCTCTGCTACCCGTCGTTCTGGAACCCCGACCCCGAGGTCGAGGACATCGACTGGTTCCACAAGTACGTCGTGGACACCATCGAGGAACTGCCGAACATCGACGGCAACTACACCGTCAAGACGGCCTACCAGTACAAGAACCCGGCCTGGAAGCTCGCCGAGTCCGAGTTCACCAAGAAGTCCCAGCGCACCTACTCGCAGTTCGCGGGCTTCGAGCAGACCGCGGTCCTGACGGGCCCGGACGACGAGGCCAGCGCCGGCCAGCGCTCCAAGTCCGTCACCCGCTTCTACCGGGGCCTCGGCGACACCGTGCCCGTCACGGACATCACCGGCGCCGAGATCGCCAAGGACCGGGAGCCGTTCGCCGGCCGGATCGCCGAAGAGCTCACGTACACCGACTCCACCAAGGCCGACACCGACTGGCTGTCCCGCTCGACCACCAAGCTGGAGGCCACCGAACTCGCCAAGCGCGACCGCGACGACGGCCTGACCCCGCTGCGGGCCTGGCGGGTCACGGAACCCGAGGAGACCGCGTACACCAAGTCGTCGGGCAGCAACACCGACGACCCGCGCACCGTGCGCGCGGTCAAGACGCTGACGACGTACGAATCGACGTACGGTCTGCCGACCCTGGTGGAGTCGCAGGGCGACACCGGCAAGACCGGTGACGAGTCCTGCACCAAGTCCGAGTACCTGCACCAGACCGCCAAGAACCTGATCGGTCTCAGCAAGCAGGTCCTCGTCTCGCCCACCACCTGCGCCAATGCGAACTGGGCCGACCTCACCACGCTGAGCGGCGCCACCCGCACCGCCTACGACGGCGGAGCCTACGGCGCGGCGCTCGCCGCCGACACCCGCGGTCTGGCGACGGAGACCTGGTCCCTCAACGGCACCGGTACCGGCTTCCAGACCAACGGCACGGTGGGCTTCGACGAGATCGGCCGGGTGATCCGGCAGACCGACCCGGACCAGCTGACCAAGGTGCCGTCGAAGTCCTCCACGATCACCTACGACTCCATCGGGCCGGCCACCGGTCAGGTCTTCAAGGTCACCACGACCAACGTGCTCGGGCACAGCCAGGTCCAGGAGCTGGAGCCGGGCCGCTCGGTCACGATCAAGACCACGGACGCCAACCTGCGCGTGAGCGAGGCGACGTACGACCCGCTGGGCCGGCTCACCGAGGCCTGGGCTCCGGGCCGCACCCCCGGCAGCGGCGTACCGGACTTCCGCGCGGTCTACACCATCCCGCCGGAGCAGACCGACCCGGACAACCCGAACAACAAGATCCGCAAGCCTCCGTACGTCACCACCTACTCACGTGGCTACGAGGACCGGATCGAGACCTCCGTCACCCTCTACGACGGCCTCGGCCGCGAGCGGCAGACGCAGGAGGAGGCCGACAACGACTCCGGCTGGCTGCTCACCGACACGCTGTACAACAACGCCGGTGAGGTCTACCAGACCAACAACGCCTACCTGACCGACGAGGCCAAGCCGGGCGAGCTCTTCACCCCGGTCTCCGACACGGCCATCCCCAACATCACCCGCTACACCTACGACGGTCTCGGCCGCGTGCTCCAGGAAACCCCGTACATGAAGTACGTGGACCCGACCACGCAGGAGTCCAGCTCGAAGGCGTACCCGGAGCGGGCCGTCCGCTACGAGTACGGCGCGGACTGGTCGAAGGTGATCCAGCCGGAGGGCGACTCGTCCTACCGTGTCTTCACCGACGCGACGGGCCGCACGATCCGCACGGACACCTTCAACCCGGCGGCCACCGGCGGGTTCACGTCGACGCGCTACGAGTACGACGCGCACGGCCAGGTCGCGAAGGCCACCCCCTCGGCGGACCCGACGCACCCGTGGACGTGGACGTACGACCACAACGGCCGGATACAGACGGCGACCGACCCCGACACGGGCACGTCCCGTACGGATTACGACGCCCGCGGCCGGGTGCTCACGACGACCAACGCCCGTGGCGTCAAGGTGTGGAACGGCTACGACGAGCTGTCGCGGCCCACGCAGCAGCGACTGACCGACTCGGCCGGCACCGTGCTCGCCGACTACACGTACGACACCGTCCCGGGCGGCAAGGGCATGCCCGCCACCGCCACGCGCTACACGGACACGCTGGCGTACACGCAGTCGGTCGGCGGTTACACGAAGGACTACCAGCCGACCTCGACCACCCTGTCGCTGCCGCAGTCGATCGCCGACACATGGGGTCTGAAGAAGGACTACACGTACAGCTACACGTACTCGGACACGGGTGCGCTGGAGGAGTCCACCCTTCCGGAAGTCGGCAAGTTCGCCTCGGAGAAACTGGTCGTCCGCTACAACAAGGACGGCAAGCCGCTCTCCATCTCCGGCAAGGACTGGTACGGCGCCGAGACCAAGTACGACGCGTACGGCCAGGTCCTCCGCTCGACTCTGGGCGCCCAGCCGTACCGCGTCTGGACGCAGGCGTCGTACGACGAGGGCACCGGCGAGCTCAAGGAGCACTCGGTCTACCGCGAGAAGTCCGCCGCCACGGGCGCGGACACCTCCGTCGTCGGCGGCAACCTGGTCTCCAACCGGGCCTACACCTACGACCCGGCGGGCAACGTCACCTCGATCCAGGAGAAGTCCGCCGGGATCGCGGAGCGGCAGTGCTTCGTCTATGACCCGATGGGTCAGCTGAAGTCGGCCTGGACCTCCAAGGACCAGACCACCTGTGTCAACCCGCGCAACCCCGACGGCACGCTCAACAAGAACGCCGACGGCACGCTCCGGGTCGCCGCGGGCACGGACGGCTCCGGTTACTGGCAGGAGTACGAGTACGACCTCCTCGGCAACCGCACCAAGCTGACCGAGAACGACCTCAGCGGCGACACCACCAAGAACGCCACCAGCACCTACGCGTACGGCAAGACCGACGGCAGCCAGCCGCGCACGCTCACCAAGGTGACGAAGACCTACGCCACCCCGGCGGGTGCGCAGGTCAAGGCGGAGGCTCAGCGTCTGTACGAGCTGACGGGCGAGACCAAGTCGGTCGCGTCGATCCAGAACGGTGACAAGCAGGACCTGACCTGGACCTACGACGGCAAGGTCGACCGGATCACCGGTGCGGGCACCGGCGGCAAGACCCCGTACGTGGGTCCGGCGCAGAAGTGCCTGGACCTGAAGTCGGGCACCGCCGCGGCGGCTCAGCCGATCCAGCTGTACCCCTGCAACGCCTCGCCGGCGCAGAACTTCAAGTTCACGCCCACCCCGGGCACGGCCGCGGCGCCGCAGACCGACCCCAACCGGGGCTCGCTCTCGGTGTACGACACCTGGTGCTTCCAGCCCGCGGCCAACACGGCCGGCTCCGCGGTGCAGATCCAGAAGTGCGGCACCACCGCCGCGCAGGCGACCGCGCAGGAACTGCGGCGCAACGCCGCCGGGCAGCTCACGCACATCGCCTCCGGCCTGTGCCTGGCGCCCCAGGGCGGGGCCACCGCGAACGCCACGCCGATCGTGCTCGCCACCTGTGACGCCGCCTCCACGGCCCAGCAGTGGCTGCCGCAGAACGACACCCGTCACGTCTACGGCCCCGACGGTGAGCGTCTGCTGACCATCAAGGGCAAGCAGGCCACGCTGCACCTCGGCGAGGCCGAGGTCACCGTCCAGCAGGGTGGTGTCCTCGTCAACACCCAGCGCACCTACGCCGCCCCCGGCGGCGCGGTCATGCGCTACGCCTACGGCACCGGCTCGGAGACCCTGGTCGCCCAGACCTCGGACCACCAGGGCAGCGTGTACACGGAGGTCGCCCTCTACGGCGGCATGCCGGTACGCGTCCGCAAGCAGGACCCCTTCGGCAACGAGCGAGGCACCGCCGGTGCCAGCCTGCAGACCCACAAGGGATTCCTCGGCCAGACCAGGGACGACGCCGCCGGCTACCAGCCGCTCGGCGCCCGCTTGTACGACCCGGTGGTCGGACGCTTCCTCTCCGCCGACCCGTTGCTCGACCTGAACGACCCGCTGCAGTCCAACGGGTACGCCTACGCGCACAACAACCCGGTCACGTACTCCGACCCGACCGGTCTGGCGATCAGCCTGACCGCCTCGGAGAAGGCCGCGGCCCTCGCCGGCGCCGGTCTGTCCGCGGCACAGGTCGCGCAGGCGCAGTCGATGATGGGCAAGTCCCTGACCTCGGTGATCCTGGCCGTGGCCTGGGAGACACTGAAGGACTTCATCGGCATCAACGACGCCATGGCCTGCTTCGGCGGTGACATGTGGTCGTGCGGCAGCATCATCCTGGACGCCATTCCATGGACGAAGCTGGGCAAGATCCCGTCAGTCCTGAAGGCCATCAATCGCACCATCGACGCCATCCAGGCCTTCAAGGCCGCCAAGAGGGCCGCGCAGGCGGTCCTGAAGGCCGCCAAGGCGGCCGAGGCCGCGGCGCTCAAGGCCAAGAAGGCGGCGATCGAGAAGGCCAAGAGGGAGGCCGCGCAAAGAGCCAAGAAGAAGGCGGCCGAGGCCGCCAAGAGACGCGCCGACGCGGCGGCCGCCGCGAAGCGGAAGACGGGTAACCCGACACAGAAGCAGGCGCAGGCCAAGGCGGCTCCGAAGGCTTCCTCCCACTCCGGGGGCGGCGGCAAGGGCGGCGGCGGCAAGGGCGGCGGCTCCAAGCCCGGCGGCGACTCGGGCGGTTCGTCTCGTGGCAAGGGCGGATCCAGCGGCAGCGGCGGGTCGGGTAAGGCCGGGGACGGCGGTTCCTGCAACAGCTTCGTCCCCGGCACCAAGGTCCTGATGGCCGACGGCTCCACCAAGCCGATCGAGAAGGTGAAGGCCGGCGACAAGGTCGTCGCGACCGACCCGGAGACCGGCGAGACCCGGATCGAGACGGTCACCGCGGAGATCAAGGGCCAGGGCCTGAAGCACCTGGTCAAGGTCACCGTCGACACCGACGGCAAGAAGGGCACGAAGACGGCCCAGGTCACCGCGACCGACGGCCACCCCTTCTGGGTGCCGGAACTGCGTGAGTGGATCAATGCCACGGACCTCGAGTCCGGGCAGTGGCTGCAGACCAGCGCGGGCACGTACGTCCAGATCACGGCGGTGCAGCGCTGGACGAGCCTCGCGGCGACCGTCCACAACCTGACCATCGGTGACCTGCACACGTACTACGTGGCGGCGGGCGATGTTTCCCTCCTTTCCCATAATTCGCTCCCTTGCGAAGCGGAAATGGAGGACGGCCTCAACCGCGCACACCAGGCGGCCAGTCAATTCGACGAGCCCGGTGGAATGTCGGGGCACCTCGTTCTCGATGACGGATCGCGTTTCGACCTCTCTTCAGGTGTGGCTGCGGATGGCGGATGCCGGAATTGCCTTCCGGGGCACGTGGCGCCTCCGGGTACGACAGCCGAGAACTTCCACCACCTGGAGAACCAGACCGCTGCCATCATGCGGCGTAATCCCGGACAGAACGCGACTCTGTACATCACCGGTACCTACGGGGCGTGCCAGTACTGCAGGGACGCCATGCGGGCCATGCTTCCGGAAGGCGGCCGAATGCTGGTGATCTGGAGGAACGAGGCCGGAGCCCTCAGGAACAGAATGTTCATCGGCGGCGCTGACTAATCGCTGCCTGAAGCTCCCGACCGGTTGATCCCCGGTCGGGAGCTTCGCTGTCTTCGGTGGCCGTGACATACTGGCGGAATGATCGATCCTGCCGATATTCACTTGCCGGATTTCCTGACTCGCTGGCACGGTGCACCGCTGCCCGCCGCGCACCCCTTGCCGACCGAGGCTTCTTGGCTTCCTGAGCCGCTCCGGGAGTGGCATGGCCTCGCGTCTCGCTGGAAGAAGCTGCGGTTGGGTGGCAATCGAATGAGCGACCCTTCCCGGATCCAAGTGGACCAGGGAAAAGCCGTTTTCATGGAGGACGCGACCGGCGACTGGCGCTGGGCCTTTGATTCCGCCGAACCGGATGTGGTCTACGAAGGGCGGCCAGGAGGCGAATGGGACAGAGTGCCCGAGCGGCTCGCCGAATTTCTCGTACATGTAACCGTGACTGAAACGATCATGGTGGCCGAGTCCAGTCGACTCGGCGACCAGGTCCGGAACGAGGAGTTGGCCGCAATTCTCGCCCCGATGCGCGAGATCGGTTTCGGTGGATGGAGGTGGCCGCGCCCTGGTTACCGCACCTTCATGAGCGATTCTCTGATCGCGAATGTCGGCCCGGCGGTCGAACCGAGTTCGCCGTGGCTGAACAGGGCCGGTTATTCTTCTGTGCGCATCGCAGGCGTCAACCCGTCAGATCTCACCTATCTCGATGCCGACACCAACGTCAGGTGGATCGTCCGGGAATTCGACGACGAATACTGAGAATCCAGGCCTTCGGTAGGGCGACATACGGGCAAGCCATGCTCGCCGTCGACGGGCGGAGGGCGGGGTCGATGACTCGGATGAGGCGTTTCGAGCACCCGCTGGTCGCGGCGCTGGAGCGCCGTCTGTGATGACGCTTCTGCCCCGACCACGCCGCCGAGGGCAGCGCCCGTACCGGTCCCTGACGGGCGTCAGGCCGAGCGCTTCGCGCGGCGGCGCCGCAAGGCGTGCGTCAGCCAGACGCCCAGGCCGATCGCCGGCAGGACCACCAGAGCGGGGATGACCACGCCCGCGCCCCCGATCAGCAGGAAGCCGATCAGCGCCTCACCGATCGTGGGGTCGTCCGTGCCGCCCATTCACCGCTCCTCGCACTCGTGTTCCCACGCCCTTGAAGGGGTGGGACGCGTGAGCGCGAGGAGTCGGTTGCGGTCCGGCGGGACGCGTCAGAGCTTCTCGGGCGTCCGGATCCCCAGCAGCGCCATGCCCTGGTGCAGGGTGCGGGCCGTCAGGTCCACCAGGAACAGGCGGTTCTCCTTCTGGGCCGGAGTGTCCGCCTTCAGGACCGGGCACTGGTCGTAGAAGGTCGTCAGCAGCGAGGCCAGCTGGTAGAGGTACGCCGCCAGCTTGTGGGGCTCGTAGGACGCCGCGACCTCCAGGACCGTCTCACCGAACTGGTCCAGATGCAGGCCCAGCGCACGCTCTGCCGGAGCTAGTTCCAGCTCCGGGTGGGCGGCCGGGAGGGCGCCTTCCGACTTGCGCAGGATCGACTTGATACGGGCGTACGCGTACTGGAGGTAGACGCTCGTGTCGCCGTTCAGCGACACCATCTGGTCCAGGTCGAACTTGTAGTCCCGCACCGCGGACGTGGACAGGTCGGCGTACTTCACCGCGCCGATGCCGACGTACCGGCCGTTCTCGACGATCTCCTGCTCGGTCAGGCCGACCTTCTCCGCCTTCTCCCGGACCACGGCCGTCGCCCGGTCCACCGCCTCGTCGAGGAGGTCGACCAGCTTCACCGTCTCGCCCTCACGGGTCTTGAACGGCTTGCCGTCCTTGCCCAGGACCGTGCCGAACGCCAGCTGGTGCGCCTTGACGTCCTCGTTCAGCCAGCCCGCCCTGCGCGCCGTCTCGAAGACCATCCGGAAGTGCAGGGACTGCCGGGCGTCCACGACGTAGACCAGCTCGCGCGCCTTCAGGTTGAAGACACGGTCGCGGATCGCCGACAGGTCCGTCGCCGCGTAGCCGTAACCGCCGTCCGACTTCTGGACGATCAGCGGGACCGGATTGCCGTCCGGGCCCTTGACGTCGTCGAAGAAGACGCACAGAGCGCCCTCGGAACGCACCGCGACACCCGACTCCTCCAGGAGGCGGCAGGTCTCGGCCAGCATGTCGTTGTAACCGGACTCGCCGACGATGTCGGGGTCCCGGATCTCCATGTCCAGCTTCTCGAAGACGGAGAAGAAGTAGATCTTCGACTCGTCGACGAACTTCTGCCACATGGCGAGCGTGCGCGGATCACCGGCCTGCAGGTCCACCACCCGGCGCCGCGCCCGCGTCTTGAACTCCTCGTCGGAGTCGAACAGCTTGCGCGCCGCCTTGTACAGCCGGTCGAGGTTCGACATCGCCGCCTCACCGGACTCCTGCAGGTCCGCGGACTCCTTGTGGTCCAGCTCGTGCGGGTGCTCGTCCAGATACTGGATGAGCATGCCGAACTGGGTGCCCCAGTCGCCGATGTGGTGCCGGCGGACCACCGTCTCACCGGTGAACTCCAGCAACTGGACCACCGAGTCACCGATCACCGCCGACCGCAGATGGCCGACGTGCATCTCCTTCGCCACGTTCGGCTGCGCGTAGTCGATCACCGTCGTCCCCGGCGCGTCCGCGTACGGAACGCCCAGCCGGTCGGTGTCCGCGTACCGCGCCGCGAGGTTCTCGGTGATCGCCCGGTCGGAGACCGTCACGTTCAGGAAGCCGGGGCCGGAGACCTCGATGTCCTGGATCACATCGCCGGTGACGACCTCGGAGACGACCTGGGTCGCCAGCTCCCGCGGGTTCGCCTTCGCCTTCTTCGCCAGGGCGAGGATCCCGTTCGCCTGGAAGTCCGCCCGGTCGCTGCGTCGCAGCAGCGGGTCTGCGTCGACGGCCTCCGGCAGGGCTGCCGAGAGGGCGGACGCGAGGCGCTGATGGACAGAAGCGCTGAGGGACGTGACCGAGGCCATAGGAGTGGGTGCCGTTCTCCTCGTGGGGATGGATAGACACGCCCAGTATCCCATGGGGGGTAAAGCGGTTTTCCCGGGCGCATGGTGGTCTGGGAGAATGGGGCCGGCCGGAACCTTCCGGCGACGGTTTCACTCAAACCCCTCAGACGAACCCCTGAGACCAACCCCTCAGGCGACCCCTTCAGACAAGCCTTCAGAACAAGAGGACGTGCCGATCGTGGCTCAGAGCACCGAGACCACCGACTGGGTCTCCCGTTTCGCGGATGAGGTCATCGAGGAGTCGGAGCGCCGAGCCCCGGGCAAACCCGTTGTCGTCGCGTCCGGCCTCTCCCCCTCCGGCCCCATCCACCTCGGGAACCTCCGCGAGGTCATGACCCCGCACCTCGTCGCCGACGAGATCCGCCGGCGCGGCCACCAGGTCCGGCACCTCATCTCCTGGGACGACTACGACCGCTACCGCAAGGTCCCGGCGGGCATCGCGGGCGTCGACGAGACCTGGGCCGAGCACATCGGCAAGCCGCTGACCTCCGTCCCGGCCCCCAAGGGCTCGGCGCACCCGAACTGGGCCGAGCACTTCAAGGCCGCCATGATCGAGTCGCTCGCCGAGCTCGGCGTGGAGTTCGACGGGATCAGCCAGACCGCGCAGTACACCTCCGGGGTCTACCGCGACCAGATCCTGCACGCCATGCGGCACCGGGGCGACATCGACGCGATCCTCGACCAGTACCGCACCAAGAAGGCCCCCGCCAAGAAGCAGCAGCAGAAGCCGGTCGACGAGGCCGAGCTGGAGGCCGCCGAGGGCTCGGGCGCGGCGAGCGAGGACGACGGCAGCTCCGGCTCCGCCGGATACTTCCCGTACAAGCCGTACTGCGGCAACTGCGAGAAGGACCTCACCACCGTCACCTCCTACGACGACGACAGCACCGAGCTGACCTACGCCTGCAACGCCTGCGGCTTCTCCGAGACCGTCCGGCTGAACGAGTTCAACCGCGGCAAGCTGGTCTGGAAGGTCGACTGGCCGATGCGGTGGGCGTACGAGGGGGTCGTCTTCGAGCCCTCCGGCGTCGACCACTCGTCCCCCGGATCCTCCTTCCAGGTCGGCGGGCAGATCGTCGGCATCTTCGGCGGGAAGCAGCCGATCGGGCCGATGTACGCGTTCGTCGGCATCAGCGGCATGGCGAAGATGTCCTCCTCACGAGGTGGCGTGCCCACCCCCGCCGACGCCCTGAAGATCATGGAGCCGCAGATCCTGCGGTGGCTCTACGCCCGCCGCAGGCCCAACCAGTCCTTCAAGATCGCCTTCGACCAGGAGATCCAGCGCCTCTACGACGAGTGGGACAAGCTGGACGCGAAGGTCGCGGACGGCTCCGCCCTCCCGGCCGACGTGGCGGCCCACTCACGCGCGGTACGCACCGCCGGCGGCGACCTTCCCCGTACGGCCCGGCCGCTGCCGTACCGGACGCTCGCCTCCGTCGCCGACATCACCGCCGGACACCAGGACCAGGCCCTGCGCATCCTGTCCGACCTCGACCCGGACAACCCGCTCGGCTCGCTCGACGAGGCCCGCCCGCGGTACGACAAGGCCGAGGCCTGGATCAACACGCACGTCCCCGCCGACCAGCGGACCATCGTGCGCGACGAACCCGACACCGAACTGCTGAAGTCCCTCGACGAGGCGTCCCGGCAGTCGCTGCGGCTGCTGCTCGACGGGCTGGAGTCGCACTGGTCGCTGGACGGACTGACGCACCTCGTCTACGGCGTGCCCAAGGTCCAGGCCGGATTCTCCGCGGACGCGACGCCCAAGGAGCTGCCGGCCGAGATCAAGACCGCCCAGCGGACGTTCTTCGCGCTGCTCTACCACCTGCTCGTGGGGCGGGACACCGGACCGCGGCTGCCCACGCTGCTGCTGGCGGTCGGGCAGGAGCGGGTGCGGACCCTCCTCGGGGAGTAAACCGCTCGACACGAGGAGGGGGCGCCCGGTGTTCGCCGGGCGCCCCCTCCTCGTATGCGTCACGCCGTCCGCTTCACGCCGACCGCGTCACGCGATGTGGTCCTCCTCCAGCTCCGCCGAGTGGCGCTGCTGGAAGCGCTCCGCGAGAGCCTTCAGAGCGCTCGGGCTCAGCGTCGTGCCGTACGTCGCCTGGATGTTGTCCCCGAGGACCCGAGGCGTCGGGTAGCTGCCGTCTATCGACTGACGGAACACCTGGTAGTACGCCTCCTCGTCCGGTTCCGGCGGACCGCCGCCCTCACCCAGCTCACGGGTGCGGTTCGGACCCACCGGGATGGGGAAGCTGCCCGTCTCCTCCGGAGAGGGTTCCTGGCCGGGCGCGGGAGGCTCCTCCTGGTACTGGTCCTCGTACTGCTCGGCCTGGAGCTGCTCCTCGTACCACTGCTCGTACTGCGCCTCGGGGTCGTACTGGGGGTCGTAGCCGCCGTGGTACTCCACCTGCTGCGGATGCCGGGCGTGCAGCCACGGGTTCACTTCGGGCCCGGCTGCGGTGTCGGGGTACCCGGCGTCCTGAGCACCGGGTTGGTGGGGACGCTGCCCGCCGGGAGATGTCGCCCGCTGCGGGACGGGCGCCGCCCCGGCGGCACGATCGCCCGCGGCCGTGCCCGCGGGGGCGCCGGCCACCGCGTCCCCCGGGGCCGCCGTGAGCGCCGGGTTCGTCGCGGAAGCCGGCGTCAGCTGCTGCTGGGGCGCCGGGGGGAGCAACGCCGGCTCGATACCCGCGGCCGCCAGGCCCGCGGGAGCCGTCTCCACCAGAGGGACGCCGTACTTGGCCAGACGCAACGGCATCAGCGACTCCACCGGAGCCTTCCTGCGCCAGGCGCGGCCGAAGCGGGAGCGCAGCCTCGCCTGATAGACGAGACGTTCCTGCTCGAGCTTGATGACCTGGTCGTAGGAACGCAGCTCCCACAGCTTCATACGGCGCCACAGCAGGAACGTGGGCACCGGAGAGAGCAGCCAGCGAGTGAGGCGCACACCCTCCATGTGTTTGTCGGCCGTGATGTCCGCTATGCGGCCGATGGCGTGCCGAGCCGCCTCGACGGCGACCACGAACAGCACCGGAATCACCGCGTGCATGCCCACGCCCAGCGGGTCCGGCCAGGCGGCGGCGCCGTTGAACGCGATCGTCGCCGCCGTCAGCAACCACGCCGTCTGACGCAGCAGCGGGAAGGGAATACGGATCCACGTCAGCAACAGGTCCAGCGCGAGCAGCACACAGATGCCCGCGTCGATACCGATCGGGAAGACGTACGAGAAGTTCCCGAAGCCCTTCTTGATCGCCAGCTCGCGGACGGCCGCGTAGGAACCGGCGAAACCGATCCCGGCGATGATCACGGCGCCGGTCACGACCACGCCGATGAGAACGCGGTGCATCCGAGTCAGCTGGATAGGCGCGGCCACCCCTGCTCCCCTCCCGTTGCGTGTTGGTGCGCGCAACAGGGTGACACACGTGTGCGGCGCACGGGTTGCCGGTACGTCAGCTCTTCTTGGCCGCCGACTTCGACGGCGAGGCCGAAGAAGAGGCGGAGGAGGACGCGGACGGCGACGGCGACGACGACGGGGACGACGACGGCGACGACTTGCCCGGCGACGGGCTCGTGGCCGAACCGGCGCCCGCCGCCTCGCCGTTGGTCCCCTCACCGTTGGCCGACCAGACCGACGACACCGCCTCCTTGGCCGCCTTCTCCGCCGCCTTCGTCAGAGTGTCCGCGCTCGGCGACTTCTCGCCCGCCAGACCCGCGCCGTTGTAGTCCAGGGTCACCACGACGTTCTCGACCCGCGCCACCACCGTCTGCTGCTTGAACGCGCCTTCCTTCTTCTTCAGGTCGTAGCGCACCGTCGTCGCCTCGTCGCCCGCCCCGGCCAGCGGCAGCGTCTTGGCGTTCGTCGCGCCCGTCACCCCCTGCGCGTCCTGCACCTGCTTCGTGTAGTACTCCTGCGCCTGCTGCTCACCCGAGCCGGTCGCCGCGGCCGACTCGAAGCGCAGCAGGGAGACGTTCAGCCAACGGAACTGCGAGCCCTTCACACCGTTGTTGTCCAGGCTGGACCAGGAGCAGGACGCCCGCGTGGCGGTGTCGCTCGACGAGCCCTCCTTGCCCTTCGTCCCCTTCGGCACCAGCTCCGTCAGCGTCTTCTTCGACAGCACCGCACACGCCTCCGGCAGCGCCTTGTACGCCGCCGCCTGCACGGTCGGCGGAGCGCTCACGGTGGCGCCGGCCTCGGCGTTGGCGTTGGTGTCGGCACCGGCCTTCTGCGCGTCGCCGCCGGAACCGGAATCCGAGGAGCAGCCCACGGCGACCAGCATCACGGGGAGTGCGGCTGCCGCGGCGAGGAGACGGTTCAGGCCTCCGGCACGCTTCGTACGCTGGTCACGCTGGTCGTCTCGCTGGGCTCGTCGCTGCATGGTTCCTTCACTCATGACGCTCGTGGTTCCTGCGGTCGGATCGGGTCCGAGGGGCCACGGTACGCGGTGAAGAAGCTGTGTGGCTCCGCTTCCAGGGCTTTGCGGACCAGCGCCGGACGCCCGCGAAGTGCCCTCAGCCGGCCAGGGAGTCGGCGAGCTGCGCGGCCAGTTTCCGGGCCCTGTCCTGCATTTCCTTGCTGTCCGGCGTCGTGCCCGTAGTCGCCGGCTGCTCCTCGTACTGGATGGTCACGACGACGTTCGACGTGCGGAACGCCACAGTCACCGTGCGCTGTTCGGCCGTCGAACCGGAGTCGGTGAGCACGTCGTCGACGAACGCCTCGTCGCCCAGGTCGTCGAGGAGGCGGGGCTGGAGGTTGGCGGGGGCCGTGGAGACGGACGGGGAGGGGGACGTGGAGGCGGAAGAGGCCGAGGAAGGGGAAGGGGCGACGGGGGTGGCGGAGGGAGCCGCACCGGTGGCGGGGGAGGCCGTCCCGCTGCTCGTCTCCGAGGCCGCGGGCACCGGCAGGTCGGCCGCCGTCACCTTCTCGGCGAACAGCTCCTCGGCCTGACTGTCGTCACTGACCGCGTTGTCGTAGGACACCACGCGCTCGAAGTCGACGGAGAGGTGGTCGGTCGCGTCCGTCGACTGCACCTTCCAACGGCAGCCTGCCTTGCGGTCCGTGTCGTACGTCAGGGTCGCCTCGCCCTCGTACGCGGCCTCACGCTGGGTCTCGTCGGCGATCTCACGGATGCCGGGGAGGAGGGAGTCGAGAGTGGAGCGGCTGACGGCGCCACAGGCCTGCGGGAGCGTGTCGTACCGGCCGGGCTCGGCCGTGGGGGTCGCCGTGCCGGCCTGGCCCTGCTTGGAGTCGTCCGGCGTACCACCGTCGTCCGAGCCGCCGGTGCACCCGGCCAACAGCACCGCGAGGAGCGCGGCGACGCCGGATACGTACGCCTTCCGCTGCACGGTCGGCTCCTCTCGACGGTCACTTCGTGGCTGGCTGGTCGTGCTCGGCTCAGTGGTCCCCGCTGGTTATTCGCTTGCCGGGCGGGGGCGCCCCCTGCAGACAATGTGTATCGCACGCACCACCGTGGACGCCGGTCCGTTGTCCCCTTCGTCGACCTTGGCGCCGGTTTTGCGATTTCAGACTTCTGTTGTGTTTCCGGGGGATTGAGGAAGACATGTCGTACGTGGAAATGCCGGGCGCGAAGGTCCCCATCCGTATGTGGACCGACCCCGCGGCGGTCGAGGAGGGCGCACTCCAGCAGCTGCGCAACGTCGCCACCCTGCCCTGGATCAAGGGCCTGGCCGTGATGCCGGACGTGCACTACGGGAAGGGCGCGACGGTCGGGTCGGTCATCGCGATGCAGGGTGCGGTGTGCCCGGCGGCTGTGGGCGTCGACATCGGCTGCGGGATGTCGGCGGTCAAGACGTCCCTGACGGCGAACGACCTGCCGGGGGATCTGTCCCGGCTGCGGTCGAAGATCGAGCAGGCCATTCCGGTGGGGCGGGGGATGCATGACGATCCCGTGGATCCGGGGCAGCTGCATGGCTTCGGTACGGCCGGGTGGGGTGACTTCTGGGGGCGGTTCAACGGAGTTGCTGAGGCAGTGAAGTTCCGGCACGACCGGGCCGAAAAGCAGATGGGAACCCTTGGCGGGGGGAACCACTTCGTCGAGGTGTGCACGGATACGACCGGTTCTGTCTGGCTGATGCTGCACTCCGGTTCCCGCAACATCGGCAAGGAACTGGCCGAGTTCCACATCGGCGTGGCCCAGAAGCTCCCGCACAACCAGGGCCTGGTCGACCGCGACCTCGCCGTCTTCATAGCGGAGACCCCGCAGATGGCGGCGTACCGCAACGACCTGTTCTGGGCGCAGGAGTACGCGAAGTACAACCGCTCGATCATGATGGCGCTCCTGAAGGACGTGGTCCGCAAGGAGTTCAAGAAGGCCAAGCCGACCTTCGAGCCCGAGATCAGCGCGCACCACAACTACGTGGCCGAGGAGCGCTACGACGGGATGGACCTGCTCGTGACCCGCAAGGGCGCGATCCGGGCCGGTTCCGGCGAGTACGGGATCATCCCGGGCTCCATGGGCACGGGTTCGTACATCGTGAAGGGTCTCGGCAACGAGAAGGCCTTCAACTCTGCGTCGCACGGCGCCGGTCGGCGCATGAGCCGCAACGCGGCGAAGCGGCGCTTCACGACGAAGGACCTGGAGGAGCAGACGCGGGGCGTGGAGTGCCGCAAGGACTCCGGTGTCGTGGACGAGATTCCCGGCGCCTACAAGCCGATCGAGCAGGTCATCGACCAGCAGCGGGACCTGGTGCAGGTCGTGGCGAAGCTCAAGCAGGTTGTCTGTGTGAAGGGTTGACGCCCGTCGGAGGGAGGGGCCCGGGCCGGGTGGCTCGGGCCCCTTCTTCGTGCGTCGCGCGAGCGACTCGCGACGTCAGTTCCCGTGTCTCACCGCGTAGATCATCACGAAGGCGATGATGTGGATGCCGAAGAGGAAGTAGGCCAGGAAGATCCACACCTGGCGTTCGTCCTTCTTCTCCTGGGCCAGCCGGCGTTGTTCCGCTGCCCGTTCGGGGGAGATCTCCGTCCCCTCCGGGTTCTCTTCCGTCGTCACAGTTCCCTGTGGACCTTCGTGTTGGAGGCCTGGGCGCGGGGGCGCAGGATCAGGAGGTCGACGTTGACGTGGCTGGGGCGGGTCACCGCCCAGGTGATGGTGTCGGCCACGTCGTCGGCGGTGAGGGGTTCGGCGACGCCCTCGTAGACCTTGTCCGCCTTCTCCTGGTCGCCGCCGAAGCGGGTCAGGGCGAACTCGTCGGTCCTGACCATGCCGGGCGCGATCTCGATGACGCGGACCGGCCGGCCGACTATCTCCAGGCGCAGGGTCTCGGCGAGGACGTGGGCGCCGTGCTTGGCGGCGACGTAGCCGGCGCCGCCCTCGTACGTGCCGTGGCCGGCGGTGGAGGAGACGACGACGACCGTGCCGTCGCCGCTCGCGACCAGCTTGGGCAGCAGGGCCTGGGTGAGGTTCAGGGTGCCGATGACGTTCGTCTCGTACATCGTGCGCCAGTCGTCCGGGTCGCCGGTGGCCACCGGGTCGGCGCCGAGCGCTCCGCCCGCGTTGTTGACGAGGACGCCGATCGTCCTGAAGGCCGTGGCGAACTCGTCGACGGCCGCGCGGTCGGTGACGTCCAGCTGGTACGCCGTCGCGGAACCGCCCGCCGCGACGATCTCCTCGGCCAGTGCCTCGATACGGTCCTTGCGGCGGGCGGTGAGGACCACGCGGTAGCCGGCTGCGGCGAGCTGCCGGGCGGTGGCGGCGCCGATACCGCTGCTCGCACCGGTGACGACGGCGATGCGGGAGGCGGCGGACGGTGCGGCGGGGGCCATGGGGGCTGCTCCTCGGACGGGGTCGAAAGCGTGCTCGGCCAGGATAGGTGGGCGGGGCGCGCGGACGGTCGGCGATCTCGCTCCGCGGTCGCCCTTCGCGGTCCGTCTCGCTGGTCGGTCTCCGTGGCCTGTCTCGTTGGTCGGTCTCCGCGGTCCGCCTCTTTGGTCGGCCTCGGTGGGCTTCCGGTGGGAGAATGAGGGGGGTGATCCTCCTGTCTTCCGGAGGTGGACCATGGGGCAGGCGCGTGAGGTCATGGACCGGCTCACCGAGGCGCTGACCACGCAGCAGGACCCCGAGGTCATCGGAGAGCTGTTCGCGCGGGACGCGGTCGCCTTCACCCCCGACGGCGGGGAACTGCATGGGCGTGACGACATCGTTCGGTACTGGCGTCAGATGACGGGCGCCATACCCGAGGCCTCGTACGAGTCGCTGCACTCGTACGAGATCGGCAACACCGCCATCGACGAGGGATACTTCAGCGGCCGCAACGAGGGTCCGATCCACCTGCCCTCCGGGGAGTCGTTGCCCGCGACCCGGAAGGAGGTCAGGGTGCGCGGGGTCGATCTCGCCACGGTCGACGAGAACGGGCGGATCATCGACTACCGGCTCTACTTCGACGAGCTGGAGTTCCTGGGGCAGTTGGGGTTGTTGTCCGAAGAGCCGTCCTGAGGAGCGAACAGCACCGGTTCTCCTGGGCGTGCGCCTCAGCCGCCGCGCGGCGCCCACATGATCACGGCCATGCCCGCGAGGCAGATCAGCGCGCCCGTCACGTCCCAGCGGTCGGGGCGGTAGCCGTCGGCGACCATGCCCCAGGCCAGTGAACCGGCGACGAAGACTCCGCCGTACGCGGCCAGGATCCGGCCGAAGTGCGCGTCCGGCTGGAGTGTGGCGACGAAGCCGTACGCGCCGAGGGCCATGACGCCCGCGCCGATCCACAGCCAGCCGCGGTGCTCGCGCACGCCCTGCCAGACCAGCCACGCGCCGCCGATCTCGAAGAGCGCGGCGACGGCGAAGAGGGCGGCGGAGCGGAGGACGAGCATGGCAGCAGCTTGGCATGGCGGTGCCCTGTCGCCGGTGCCCGGGCGTCGTACGATCTGCGGACGGCGCTGACGAAGGGGTGTGCGGGCGATGTCCGGGAACGTGCGGTCGCGGTTGCTGGACGAGTTGTCCACCGTCTCCCGGCGGTACGTGGCCGCTTTCGCGTTGTTCAACCAGGCCGTCGCCGACCGTCTGGGGCTGCACCCCACCGATCTGCAGTGTCTGAACCTGCTGTCGTTGGAGCGGGCGCCGGTGACGACGGGCCGCGTCGCCGAGCTGACGGGGCTGACCACCGGGTCGGCGACGCGGCTGGTGGACCGGCTGGAGAAGGCGGGGTACGTCGTGCGGCAGCGGGACGCGGTCGACCGGCGGAAGGTGCTGGTGGCGACGGTGCCGGAGCGCATCGCCGAGTTCGGGCGTACGTGGGAGCGGCTGGGCGGCGACTGGAGCCCCCTCTTCGCGGACCTGGACGACGCCGAACTCGCCGTGATCGTGCGGCACATGCGGCGGACGGTGGAGTTCAGCGGGGAGCAGGTCGTGCGGCTGCGGGGAGGGCTGGTCTAGGGCATGGGGGCCACGAACACCGGTATGGACGCCGCCGACACCGGCATACGGGTCCCGGGGGCGGACACGGCCGTTGAGGCGCCCGCGCGCGGGCTGCCCCGGCACTGGCCGTTGCTGCTGGCCGGCGCCGCCGTGCTGCCGGGGGCGGTGCTGGTGCTCGTGGGGCGGTCGCTGGACGAGCCGGCCGTCCAGGCGTGGCGGACGGTGTGTCTGGCGGTGACCGTGCAGGCGCTGCCGTTCCTGCTGTTGGGTACGGCCCTGTCGGGGGCGATCAACGCGTTCGTGCCGGCGAGTGTCTTCAACCGGCTGCTGCCGAAGCGGCCCGCGCTGGCGGTGCCGGTCGCGGGGGCGGCGGGAGTGGTGCTGCCGGGCTGTGAGTGCGCGTCGGTGCCGGTGGCGAACAGTCTGATCGGGCGGGGGGTCACCCCGGCCGCCGCGTTCGCTTTCCTCCTGTCCGCGCCGGCCGTGAACCCGGTCGTGCTGACCGCGACGGCCATCGCGTTCCCCGGCAGTCCGGAGATGGTGCTGGCCCGGCTGCTGGCGTCGCTGGTCACCGCGGCCGTGATGGGCTGGCTGTGGCTCTGGCTGGGGCGCGCGGAGTGGCTGAAGCCGGCCGTGCGGCACACCGGGCACCGGCCGGGGGAGAGCCGGTGGACGGAGTTCCGGCGCGGTTTCCAGCACGACTTCCTGCACGCGGGCGGCTTTCTGGTGGTCGGGGCGATGGCCGCGGCGACCTTCAACGTGGCGGTGCCGCGCTCGGTGGTGGAGGCGTTCGCCGACTCGCCCTGGCTGTCGGTGCTGTTCCTGGCGGTGCTGGCGATCGTGCTGGCGGTGTGCTCGGAGGCGGACGCGTTCGTGGCGGCCTCGCTGAGCGGCTTCTCGCCGGTCGCGCGGCTGACGTTCATGGTGGTCGGGCCGATGGTCGACCTGAAGCTGATCGCCCTGCAGGCGGGGACGTTCGGGCGGGCCTTCGCGGTCCGCTTCTCGGCGGCCACGGCCGTCGTCGCGGTCGTGTGCAGCGTGGTGGTGGGAGGGGTGCTGCTGTGAAGCGGTTCGCGCAGGTGGGGTTGCTGGTGCTGAGCGGGCTGGGGCTGTTGCAGGCCGCGCTCTTCACGGACGCGTATCTGAGGTACGTGAAGGAGGGCATGCGGCCGCTGCTGATCGGGTCGGGGGCGGTGCTGATCCTGTTGGGGGCGGCGGAGGCGTGGTCCGCGTGGCGGCCGGCGAGACCGGCGGGGCACGGTGGTCGCGGTGACGGGGGGCACGGCGGCGGTCACGGCCACGATGACGGTCCCGGCCACGGTCACGGCTACGGCCATGGCGACGGGCACGGTCAGGGCGACGGGCACGGGCACGACCACTCCGGTGTCCCTCGAGTCGCCTGGCTGCTGTTCCTGCCCGCGCTGAGTCTGCTCTTCTACGCCCCGCCCGCGCTGGGTTCGTTCACCGCGTCCCGTGAGGCGCCCAAGGCGGTCGCCGTCGTCGAGGAGGACGGCTTCGATCCGCTGCCCGCGACCTCGCCGCTGCCGATCACGCTCACCGACTTCACCCAGCGGGTGCAGCAGGACACCGGGCAGGCCATCAAGGGGCGCACGGTCCGTATGACCGGCTTCGTCACGCCCGCCGACGGGGGCGACGGCTGGTATCTGACGCGGATCCTGTTGTCGTGCTGCGCGGCGGACGCGCAGTCGGTGAAGGTGCGGGTGTACGGGGTCGAGGCCCCGGCCGCCGACACCTGGGTGACGGTGACGGGCACCTGGCACGCGGGCGGCACCCTGGGGACGAGGTCCGCGCCGGTCGCGCTGGACGCCCGCGGCGTCGAGAAGGCGGAGCGGCCGACGAACGGGTACACGGACGCGCTGCCGCTCGGGCCCTGACCGTCGATCCCGTCCTGACGGTCGATCGCCCTCCGCGCGTCCCTACCGGGACGCGTATGCCGTCGGCGGTACGCCCACCGTCGCCTTGAAGTCACGGACCAGGTGGGCCTGGTCCGCGTAGCCCAGGTCCGCTGCCAGGGCCGCCCAGTCCACCCGCTCCTCGGTCTCCGCCCGTTCCAGGGCCTCATGGATGCGGTACCGGAGGATCACCCACTTCGGGCCGACCCCGACGTACGCGGCGAACAGGCGCTGCAGCAGTCGTACGGACACGCCCTCCGCCTTCGCCAGGTCGGTGACGCGGCGGACGGCGCGATCGGTGCGGATGTGGTCGACGAGGGTCATCGCCTGGTCGGCCTGGGGGTCGGGGTGGGGGCCGAGGGTGAGGAGGAAGGCGTCGAGGGCGGTCACGCGGGCGTCCTCGCCGTCGGGGGAGAGGACGGGCTCCGGGTCGGTGTCCGGGAGGCGGACCCGGCGGCCCGTCCAGTCGCTCACGGGGTGGTCCGGTGCGAAGGGGCGGAAGCCGCCGGGGCGGAACTGGATGCCGCAGACCCGGCCCCTCCCCTCCAGTTTCTGGGTGAAGAGGCCGAGGCCGATCCCGGCGAGCTCGGCGAAGGGGGCCCGGCCCTCGTACCGCTGGAAGACGAGGTTCACCGAGGGGTGCGGGACCACGTGGGAGGCGTACGGCTGGTCCAGGTCCCAGTCGATCAGCCAGTAGTGCTCCAGGTAGGGGCGCAGCGGCGGGGCCGGTTCGCGGCGCCGGAAACGGACGCGGGCGAAGAGCTCCGCGGCCTCGACGATGCCTCGGGTGTCACGGCGTGGGGCGGCCATGCCGGGATCGTAGGGCGGGGCACTGACAGTCGGGGGTACGCGGGAGGAGGCGGGCGAGGGGGTGGGGAAGTGGCGGGGAGAGCAGCGGGGAAGCGGCGGGAGGGCAGCGGGGAAGTGGCGGGGAATAGGGGCCGCGGGGTGGTCGTTCAGGCGATATAGTTCAACGGTCAACAACTTTGGAGGTTGAGCGACCATGCAGTTCGGGATCTTCACGGTGGGCGACGTCACACCGGACCCGACGACCGGCCGTACGCCGACCGAGCGCGAGCGGATCAAGGCCATGGTCGCCATCGCGCAGAAGGCCGAGGAGGTCGGGCTGGACGTCTTCGCGACCGGCGAGCACCACAACCCGCCGTTCGTGCCCTCGTCCCCGACCACGATGCTCGGCTACATAGCCGCGCGGACCGAGAAGCTGATCCTCTCCACCTCGACCACCCTGATCACCACCAACGACCCGGTGAAGATCGCCGAGGACTACGCGATGCTCCAGCACCTGGCCGACGGGCGCGTCGACCTGATGATGGGGCGCGGCAACACCGGGCCGGTCTACCCGTGGTTCGGGCAGGACATCCGGCAGGGCATCAACCTCGCCATCGAGAACTACGCCCTGCTGCGCCGGCTGTGGCGCGAGGACGTCGTCGACTGGGAGGGCACGTTCCGTACGCCGCTGCAAGGGTTCACCTCGACCCCGCGCCCGCTGGACGGCGTACCGCCGTTCGTCTGGCACGGCTCCATCCGGTCGCCCGAGATCGCCGAGCAGGCCGCGTACTACGGTGACGGCTTCTTCCACAACAACATCTTCTGGCCGGCCGACCACACCAAGCGGATGGTCGAGCTGTACCGGGCCCGGTACGCGCACTACGGGCACGGCACGCCCGAGCAGGCCATCGTCGGCCTGGGCGGTCAGGTCTTCATGCGGAAGAACTCGCAGGACGCCGTCCGTGAGTTCCGGCCGTACTTCGACAACGCTCCCGTGTACGGGCACGGGCCGTCGCTGGAGGACTTCACCGAGCAGACCCCGCTGACCGTCGGCTCGCCGCAGCAGGTGATCGAGAAGACGCTGTCCTTCCGTGAGTACGCCGGCGACTACCAGCGCCAGCTGTTCCTGATGGACCACGCGGGGCTGCCGCTGAAGACCGTCCTGGAGCAGCTCGACCTGCTCGGCGAGGAGGTCGTGCCGGTGCTGCGCGAGGAGTTCGCCAAGGGCCGTCCGGCCGATGTGCCTCAGGCGCCCACCCACCAGTCCCTGCTCACCGCCGCGCGGACCGCGAAGGACACGCAGACCTCCGAGGACGCGCAGACCGCGAAGAAGGAGACCGTCGCATGAAGCTCGTCGTCGTCTCGGCGGGGCTGAGCGTCCCGTCGTCCACCCGGCTGCTGGCCGACCGGCTCGCGGCGGCCACCGCCGGGCGGACCCCGGCGGAGGTGGAGGTCGTGGAGCTGCGCGACCTCGCCGTCGAGATCGCGCACAACTTCACCAACGGGTTCCCGGGGCGGAAGCTGGCGGCCGCGCTCGACGCGGTCACGGCGGCGGACGGGCTGATCGTCGTCACGCCGGTGTTCTCCGCGTCGTACAGCGGGCTGTTCAAGTCCTTCTTCGACGTGCTGGAGAAGGACGCGCTGGCGGGGAAGCCGGTGCTGATCGCGGCCACCGGTGGTTCGGCCCGGCACTCGCTGGTGCTGGAGCACGCGCTGCGGCCGCTCTTCGCCTACCTGCGGGCCGTCGTCGTCCCGACCGCCGTCTACGCCGCCTCGGAGGACTGGGGCGCGGAGGGGCTGCCGGAGCGGATCGAGCGGGCCGCCGGGGAGCTGGCGGGGTTGATGAGCGGCCTGTCGGCGGTGAAGCCGGCGAAGCCGGCGCAGGACGAGTTCGAGGTCGTGCCGTTCGCGGAGCAGCTCGCCGCGCTGCGCCCCGCGGGGTGAGCGGACGGCACGGGGGCGCGCGCCGGGTTGCGCCGCCGTGGGTGAGAGGCACGTAAGAACGACGCCGGGTGAGCCGCTCATCACGTCGTACGACCGCGTTGGCTTGGCAGACTTGAACCCGTGCCTCAGACCGTGCTCCTCGCCGAAGACGACCGCGCCATCCGTCACGCCCTCGAACGGGCCCTGACTCTGGAGGGCTACCAGGTCACCGCGGTCGCCGACGGCGTCGAGGCGCTGGCGCACGCCCACAAGTCGCCGCCGGACGTGCTCGTCCTCGACGTGATGATGCCCGGCATCGACGGCCTCCAGGTCTGCCGGGTGCTGCGCGCCGAGGGCGACCGCACGCCCATCCTGATGCTGACGGCGCTCGTGGAGACCGCCGACCGGATCGCCGGCCTGGACGCGGGCGCCGACGACTACGTGGTGAAACCCTTCGACGTGGAGGAGGTCTTCGCCCGGCTGCGGGCCCTGCTGCGCCGTACCAACCCGGGGGCCGTCGTCGACGTGCCGAAGCCGGCGGCGACGACTTCCGAGCGGCACGTGGAGGCCGCCGGGCTGCGCATGGACCCGCAGGCGCGCCGCGCCTGGCGCGGGGAGCGGGAGCTGGAGCTGACCCGCACCGAGTTCGAGCTGCTGGAGCTGCTCGTGCGCAACGCGGGCATCGTCCTCGACCACTCCACGATCTACGACCGCATCTGGGGCTACGACTTCGGCCCCGGCTCCAAGAACCTCGCCGTCTACGTCGGCTACCTGCGCCGCAAGCTCGACGCTCCCGGCGCCCCGCAGCTGATCCACACCGTGCGGGGCGTGGGCTACGTGCTGCGGGAAGAGTGAGGGGCGCGCGGGTGGGCGGACGTCTGCGGCGGTGGGTGTCCCGGCGGCGCCCGAAGCTCGTCTCGCTGCGGACGACCTTCGCGGTGTCCTTCGCGGCCGTGACCGCCGCCGTGACCGTCCTCGTGGGTGTCCTGTCGTACTCGGCCGCCGCCCGGCTGGTGCGGGTGGACCAGGAGTCGGTGTTCGACGAGGTCGTGCAGGACCTGCGGGACGAGGTGCGCGACCAGGCGATGGACCCCGAGGACTTCTCCTCCTCCTCGCCGGGCCACGACATCGTGCGGCCGGCCCGTACGGACGTGCAGGTGCTGGGGCCGGACGGGGCGGTCGTCGACCCGGGCAGCCCCGGGCTGCCGGTGAAGGACGCCGACCGGAGGGTCGCGGCCGCCGCGACGGCCGGGGCGCACGCCGAGCACAAGGACGTCGACGTCGGCAGCGACGTCTACCGCGTCGCGACCGTCGCGCTGGGCGGCGGGCGGGGTGCGGTGCAGGTGGCGCAGGAGTTCAGCGACACGGAGGACCTGCTGCGGGCGCTGCAGCAGCGCACACTGGTGCTGATGATCGCGGTCGTGACGGCGGCCGGCCTGTTCGGCTGGTGGCTGGCCCGGCGGATCACCCACCGCCTGGTCATCCTCACCACCGCCGCCGAGGACGTCGCCCGCACCCGCCGGCTCGGCGTCCAGGTCCCCGTCACCGGCTACGACGAGGTCGGCCGCCTCGGCCGCGCCTTCGACCGCATGCTGGGCCGCCTCGCGCAGTCCGAGGAGGACCAGCGCCGCCTGGTCCAGGACGCGGGCCACGAGCTGCGGACGCCGCTGACGTCGCTGCGTACGAACATCTCGCTGCTCCACCGTATCGACGAGCTGCCCCCCGCCACCCGGGACGAGCTCGTCGCCGACCTCGGCCAGGAGGCCCGCGAACTCACCGACCTGGTCAACGAGCTGGTCGATCTCGCGGCCGGTCAGTCCGACACCGAGCCGCCGCAGCGGGTCGACCTCGCCGACCTCGCCGAGGAGGTCGCCGGCCTCGCCCGCCGCCGTACCGGCCGCCGGATCCTGGTCCGTGCGAGCGGCGACACCACCACCGACGGGCGGCCCGGCATGCTGCAGCGCGCGCTGTCCAACCTCGTCGAGAACGCCACCAAGTTCGACCGCGAGGGCAGGGCGCCGATCGAGATCAACCTCACCGGCCCGGCTCGGCCCGGCACGGTCCGTGTGGAGGTCCTCGACCGGGGCCCCGGCATCACCGAGACGGACCTCACCCGCGTCTTCGACCGCTTCTACCGGGCCGCGGACGCGCGGTCCCTGCCGGGGTCGGGGCTGGGCCTGTCGATCGTGCGGGAGGTGGCGCTGGCGCACGGGGGCGCGGCGTTGGCCATTAGGCGGGGGGGGGGGGGGGGGGGGGGGGGGGTGAACCGGGGGG
>NZ_JBNCAQ010000039.1:37459-94130 GCF_049808595.1 Streptomyces aurantiaciflavus
CGGGGGGGGCCCCCGCGCCCCCCCGGGGCCCCCCCCCCCCCGCGGGGGGGGGGGCGGCGGGCCCGGGGGGGGGGGGGGGGGCTCTTTCGGGTGCGGTGCGGTGCGGTGCGGGTGTGGGTGCGGGTGCGGGTTCGGTGCCGGTGCCGGTGCCGGTGCCGGTGCCGGTGCGTGGGCGGGTGCGGGTGCGTTTCGGGGGCGCCTGGTGGCGGTGGGTGGGTCGGGGTCGTGGCGGTGCGGCGAGCCCGTCGCGTGTTGGGCGTACGGCTGCCTGCTGCCATGGCTGGACTTGGCTGTGACGGGCTAAGCGACGGGCTCCTGCCGCACCGCCACGACCCACTCCCGTGCGATGGCGGCTGCGGGTGCGTCGTGGCTGTGCCGCAGCGGCCACCACTCGCTCACATAGGAGGGCGGCTGCGGGAGCGTCGGGGCTGTGGCGTCCCGGTCACGGCTCACTCTCGCCGGAGGGCGACTGCGGGTGCGTGGGGCTGCGCTGCACCGTCGGCACGTACGGCCTTCAGCCGGTGGGCCTGGCCCCCGTCGCCGCGACCGCCTGATGCCACGGCCCGGTGCTGTGGGGCCGGTGGCGCTGGTGGCCACGACGGTGATTCGGCTGTTCCAGCGTGACGTACGGATGTTCGCGTCATCATGACGGGTATGCCGTGCCCGCAGCCGTACGGGATACCCCGAGCCCGCAAGCCGTACGGGAAACGCCGTGCCGGACACGCCACTACGGACACGCCCTGACGGGGCACGTCCGCCGTCGCCGAGAGACCCCGAGAGGGACACCCCATGACCACCATCGCGGTGACCGGCCACACCGACCTCACCGAGGACAGCGTTCCCCTGATCCGCGCCGCCCTCGACGACCTCCTCGCCCGGTACGTCTCCGACGGCGACCTCGTCGGCGTCTCCTGCCTCGCCGCCGGCGCCGACTGTCTCTTCGCCGAGGCCGTACTCGCCGCCGGCGGCCGTCTCGTCGCCGTCATCCCCTCGCGCGACTACCGCCGTGCCAAGGTCGCACCCGCCCACGCCCCTGTCTTCGACCACCTCGTCGACTCCGCCGCCGAGGTCCTCGTCCTCCCCCGCGACAAGGCCGACCACCAGGCCTACGAGGCCGCCAACGCCGTGCTCGTCGAACGTGCCGACCGCCTTGTCGCCGTCTGGAACGGCGGGCCGCCGAGCGGCCGGGGCGGCGGCACGGCCGACGCCGTGCTGGACGCGCGGGCGGCGGGCGTGCCGGTGGAGGTGGTGTGGCCGACGGGGGCCGGGAGGGTGAGCGGGGCTCGGGGGCTGTGACGTCGTCGCCCCGCCCCGCCGTCACCCGCTCAGGGTGACGACGCGGCGGGCCGCGGGACGAAGGCTGGGAGGACAGTGGCTGTCCCAGGCAGCCCGAGAGGCACGAAGGAACGGAGATCCTCCATGGCCACCACCACACGTCACCAGCGGGCCGAGGGCGCCCGTGCCGCCGCCACCGGCCTGACGCTGTTCGCCGCTGTGATGCTGCTCGTCGCCGGTGTCCTCGACCTCTTCCGGGGCATCATGGCGATCGCCCAGGACGACGTCTTCGTGACCACGCCCAACTACGTCTTCAAGTTCGACCTGACGAGCTGGGGCTGGATCCACCTGTTCCTCGGCCTCGCCGCGATCATCGTGGGCCTCGGTCTGTTCACGGTGGCCACCTGGGCCCGGGTGGCAGGTGTGGGCATCGCGGCGCTGCTGATCATCGCCAACTTCCTGTCCATCCCGTACTACCCGGTGTGGTCGCTCACGCTGATCGCCCTGTACGGGTTCACCATCTGGGCGCTGTGCGTCGTCCAGCGGGACAACCGGATCGGATGACTCCCGCACGCACCGGACGACTCCCCGCTCGGGGCGACTCCCCGCACGGGAGGACTCCCGCACCGGACGACTCCCGCTCGGAATGACTCCCGCACCGGAAGACCCCGTCCCCTCCGTGGACATCGACCGGGCCGTGCGCGGCCCGGTCGTGCCGCACGGGGCCGACGCGTCACGGGGGGCATCGCGATCGTGATCCGCGATCCCCGATCACCCGCCACGGGTGATCCCCTACGCGTCCGACGCGGCGCCGCCCGCGCCGCCGTGGCGGAACGTGTCACCGCCCCGCGGAGCCACCCGCGCCGGGTGATCCCCGGCGCCCCGCCCCGGCGCATCGTGGACCGCGTCAAGGACCACCGCCCGCCACGGAAGTCCGGCGGCGGGCCGGCGACCTGGAGGTCATCGTGTCCGACTATCCGCTGCTCAACGGATTCCTCACCATGCTGTGGTTCTTCCTGTGGATCATGTGGTTGATGCTCCTGTTCCGGGTCATCGCCGACATCTTCCGGGACGACGCCCTCAGCGGCTGGGCCAAGGCGGGCTGGACGCTGTTCGTGTGCGTGCTGCCCTTCCTGGGTGTCTTCGTCTATCTGATCGCCCGGGGCCGGGGCATGGGCGAGCGCGCGGTACAGCAGGCCCAGACCCGGGAGCAGGCCTTCCGCTCCTACGTGCGGGAAGCGGCCGCCGAAACACCGGCAGCCGGGGCCTCCCGGGCGGACGAGCTCACCAAGCTCGCCGGTCTGCACGACCACGGTCACATCACCGACACCGAGTACGAGCAGGCGAAGGCCAAGGTGCTCGCCGCGTGAGGCGTCGCCTGCGAGCCCCCGCCCGACCGCGAGAGAAGTGCGCGCATGCAGTACGAGATCCGCATCGACGGGCTGATGCCGGAGACACTGGCCCAGGCCTTTCCGGAGCTGCGCCGCTTCGTCGTACCGGACCAGACCGTCCTGGTCGGTCAGGTCACCGACGAGGCTCATCTGTACGGTCTGCTGACGCGCTGCCAGTCGCTGGGGCTGCACGTCGTGGAGTTCCGGCGCCTGGCCGAGTGACGGGCGAGTCGCCGCACCTGCCGCAGGGCCCTTACGGCGCAGGGCCCTGCGCCGTAAGGGCCCTGCGGCAGGTGCGGCGCCCTACAGCTCCTACAGCAGGCGCAGTGCGCGGGCCCGGCGGACCGCCTCGCTGCGCCGGGTCGCGGCGAGCTTGCGGTAGATGTTCTTCAGATGGGTCTTGACCGTGTTGACCGACAGATGGAGGTCGGCGGCGATCTCCTCCGTGGACAGCATCTGCGCCAGCCGGCCCAGGACCTCGAGTTCGCGCTCGCTGAGCGGTTCCGTGACGAGAGGTTCGGTGAGGGGGGCGGGGGTCTGATCGTGGCGGGCGGTCACCGCCGTGTGTCCCGTCACCGAGGCCGGGAGCCAGCCGTGTCCCTGGGCCAGGACGGGCCGTCGGCGCAGCAGTCGTCGCAGCCAGGGGCCGGCCTCCGGGAAGGGCCGTCGCAGCCGCTCGGGCCGGGCGAGTGTGAGGGCTCGCGCGGTCAGGCGCTGGGCCGTGGCGTCGTCGCCGAGCGCGTCGGCGGCCTGCGCCCGCACCAGCAGCGCCCGTACGGCGAGCGCGGGTCCCTCGCCCGGTCCGGCGGGCAGCTCGTCGAGGAGCCGTAGCGCCTTCTCGTGCTCACCGACGGCGATCGTGGCCCTGGCCGCTGCCACCACGCTGTGCGGCCCGGCCGAGCCGTCGCCGAAGACCTCCAGCGCGGCCTGCGGGCGGCCCGCGGCCAGATGCGCGGCGGACGTGGTGAGGGCGATCCTGTCGGCCACCCACGGCGAGGGCCGGACCGCGGTGGACGCGTGTGCCAGGCCGTCGAGGGCGTGCAGGGCGGCCTGGGGGTCGCCTTCGGCCAGCCGGAGACGTGACCGCAGCAGCGCCGGCTCCGTGGTCACGACGGGATCGGGCGGGGCGGCGGAGGAGGCGGCGGCCCGGTCGAGGTGGGCGCGGGCGGCGGCGAGGTCGTCCCGGTCGACGGCGACGGCGGCCAGGACGAGCTCGGCGACCCCGGTACGGGCGGCGGGCGGCAGTCCGGCGCGCTCGGCCTCGGCGATCGCCTCCCGGGCGTGCGTCTCGGCGCGGGCCGGCCAGCCGCGCAGGACGTCGATCAGGGCGAGCCGGCTGAGGCACTCGTGCCGGGGGAACGCGGTCGACGGCCCGGCGTCGAGGTGGGCGGCGGCCGACAGCGACGCCCGGGCGGCGTCGAAGCGTCCCGCCCACAGCTGCGCCGAGCCCAGATCCGTCAGCATCAGCGCCCTGAGTTCCGGATGCTGCGCCAGACGCTCCGGGGGGACGTCCCGTTCCGCGGCCTCCACCTCCTGCGCGGCGGCCTCCGCGAGATCGGCCGAGCCGGTCATCCGGGCGGCGAGCACCCGCAGCAGGGCGCAGCTGAGCCGCTGCGCCCCGGAGCCGTCGGCGCCGTCCTCCCCCAGGTGCTCCTGGACGCGGCGCAGACGCTCAAGCCCCTGATCGACGTTGTGGTGGGCCAGCTCAAGGGCGGCGCGCACCAGGTCCGCGGCGGGTCCGGGGGTGTCCGGGGCCATCCGGGAGAACAGCGCGTCGAGCCGCTGGGCGTCCAGTCCGGTCCGCAGCCGCCCGATCGCCAGCTCGTCGACGAACCGGGTCGCGGCCGGCTCCCAGTCACCCGCGTGCGCGGCGTGCGGCAGCGCCTCGGTGAGCAGCCCCGCCCCGCTCAGCCACCGTGCCGCCCGCCGGTGCAGTTCCGGTTCCAGTCCGGGCCGGCGGACGCGGAGGTGGACCCGGAGGATCTCGGCGAACAGCGGGTGGAGCCGGTACCAGGAGTGACCGACGGCCTCGACGAAGGCGTTCGCCCGCTGCAGTCCGGCGAGGATGGGCTCCCCGTCGTCCCTGCCGGTGAGGGCGTCGGCCAGCTCGGGGTGGATGCGTTCGAGGACGCTGCAGCGCAGGAGAAGGTCCTGGGTCTCGGCGGGCTGGGCGTCGAGCACCTCGGCGAGCAGGAAGTCCGCGAGGGTGCTCCGGCCCGCCTCGAAGTTCTTCAGGAAGGACTCGGGGTCGTCGGCCTGTTGCGCCGCCAGGATGCACAGCCGTAGTCCGGCGGCCCAGCCACCGGTCCGCTCGGCGACGGCCCGCACGCCGTCGTCCGACAGGTGCATGCCGTGCCGGCTCAGCAGCGCGGCGGTCTCCTCCGGCAGGAAGGCCAGGTCGGCGTCGCGGATGTCGGTGATCTCGTCGGCGGCGCGGTAGCGGTGCAGCGGCAGCAGCGGCTCCGTACGGCTGATGATCACCAGGCGGAGCCCGCCGGCCGCGTGCCGGAGCACGAACTGCAACGCGTCCGCGACCTGTGCCGAGGAGACGACCCGGTCGAAGTCGTCCAGTACGAGGACCACGGGTTCGGTGCGCCGGCTCAGCCGGGCCGCGAGTCGGGCGAGCAGCGAGTGGTCCACCTCGCCCGGGCGGGCCGGGCCGCTGACACCGTCGACCTCGTCGGGCGGGTCGGGACGCTGGCGGCGCAGTGCCTCCAGCACGTAGGTCCAGAACACGCCGGGGGCGTTGTCCTCGGGCTCCACCGTCAGCCACGCCACCCGGCCGGGCGCGGTCCCGGTACGGGCCCAGTCGGCGACCAGCAGGGTCTTGCCCGCCCCCGCCGGCCCGTTCACCAGCGTCAGCGGCCCCTGCACCCCCCGTGCGAGCCGCTCGGTCAGCCGGGGCCTGCGCAGGAACACCCCGGGCAGCACCGGAACGCTGAACCGGGCGGACAGAAGAGGATCACCGGTCGGTGTCACGGGCTCGGCCGAGGGGCCCTCGCGCCCATCGGACGCCGACCCGGCGAGGCCGCTCACCGCGGCGCCTCAGCGCTCGCGCCGAAACAATCACCCACACCTCGATCCTCACCCGAAGCCCGGGCACCCGCCAACGGAGAACGCCCGCCCCGCCCCGACCTGCGGGTCAATACACCTAGCGGCGGGTGAGGCGGGTGAGGGTGACGCCGTTGGGGAAGGCGGTGCGTTCGGCGACGTCGAAGACGGTGGGGTCGAAGGCGCCGTCGAAGGCGGGGATGCCCGCGCCGGCGACCACCGGGTAGCTCTTGACGACCAGCTCGTCGATCTCGGGCAGGAGGGCGCCCGCGAGCCTGCCGCCGCCGCAGAGCCAGATGTCCAGGCCGGAGTCCTCCTCCCGCTTGAGCTCGCGGACGAGGGCGAGCGGGTCGCCCGGGACGACGGTGACGGCCGGGTCGATGTCGGGCTTGAGGGTGCTGGAGACCACGTACTGGCGCAGATGCGCGTACGGGCTGGTGACGCCGGCGTCGAGGGCGGGGCGGAAGGCGCCGAGGCCCATCACGATGGTGTCGAAGCGCCGGTTGGGCGCGTCGGTGAGGCCCACGGCGGCGCGGAAGGCGGTCGGGACGGTCTCGGGGTACAGCGTGTTGGTCCAGGCGGAGTAGGCCGCGGCCTGCTTCTCGTCGCCCTGGGGGAAGAAGTCGAACTCGCCGCCGGGGCCGGCGATGCGGCCGTCGAGCGTCACGGCGATGTAGTACACGAGCTTTCGCATCCATGACTCCGAACTTCGAACGTAGTACTCTGACTGAAGTGGTTCGAACGTAGTACTACACATGGAGTGGTGTCAATGGTGAGACGGAACGACCAGCGGCGCGCGGCGCTCGTCGACGCCGCGATCGAGGTGCTGGCCAGGGAAGGCGCGCGCGGACTGACGTTCCGCGCGGTGGACGGTGAGGCCGCCGTGCCCAACGGCACCGCGTCCAACTACTTCGCCAGCCGCGACGATCTGCTCACCCAGGCCGGCGCCCGCGTCTACGAGCGGCTCCAGCCCGACGAGGCGACCATCGCCCGCCAGCGGTCGGCGGACCGGGACCGGGAGACGTACACGGAGCTGATGCGCGAACTCGTCGGCCGGGTCGCGTCCTTCCGCACCGGCTACCTGGCGCTGCTCGAACTCCGCCTGGAGGCCACCCGCCGCCCCGAACTGCGCAAGGTCCTCACCGAACGCGTCCGCGCCGACGTCGACGCGAACGTCGCCTACCACGAGGCGTCCGGCCTGCCCGGCGACGCGACGGCCGTCAAGCTGCTGATGCTGACGCTGAACTGGCTGATCGTCGAACAGCTCACCCTGCCGGACGTCTTCACGGAGGCGGAGCGGGACGCGCTGGTGACGGCCGCGGTGCGGCGCATCGTGCGGGCGGAGTAGGAGGGCGGGCCGGGGGTGCGAAACCACCCCCGGCCCGCCGGTGCGTCGGCCGCGTCCGAGCGCGGCGGGTGTCAGTGATGGGCGTGGACGACGGCGTGACCCTTGCCGCGGCCGATCATCCACTTGTTCACGGGCGTGGTGATCAGGAAGGCGACGGCGAAGCCGCCCAGGAGGGCCGACCAGAACAGACCGTCCGACAGCCCGGCCTCCATGGCGCCCGGGGTGAGCGCGACGATGGCGTTGTCGACCAGTTCCATCACGGCGATCGAGACGGTGTCGGCGGCCAGGGCCACCTTGACGGCGGCCCTGAGGTCCAGGCCGGCCCGGCGTACCGCGAACAGGGTGAAGGAGTAGCCGAACAGGAACGCCAGGACGATCGCGACGACCATGGTCGGCACGTTGCCCCAGCCGAGGGCGGTACCGATGACCATGCCGAGGATCTCGCCGATGGCGCACCCGGTGAGGCAGTGCAGCGTCGCCTTCCCCGCCATCGCCCAGGAGGCACCTCCGTGCCCCGCGTGGGAGGCATGACCGTGGTGGTGGCCACGGTGGGCGTCGTGGGCGCCCTGGCCACCATGGGCTCCTTGCGCGCCCTGGGCGTCCTGGGCGTGTGGGATGCCGGTGGGGTGATCGCTGTGGTTCATGACGTCATCTCCGTTCCCGCGGTCGACGGGTGTCGGGTTGTCTCGAGGGTGACTCATCGGGCGGCCTTGAAACCGCGCAGGCGCAGGGAGTTGGCGACGACGAAGACCGACGAGAAGGCCATGGCCGCCCCGGCGATCATCGGGTTGAGCAGGCCGGCCGCGGCGAGCGGCAGCGCGGCCACGTTGTAGGCGAAGGCCCAGAAGAGGTTGGAGCGGATGGTGCCGAGGGTGCGGCGGGCGAGACGGATCGCGTCGGCCGCCGCGCGCAGGTCGCCTCGTACGAGGGTCAGGTCGCCGGCCTCGATGGCGGCGTCCGTGCCCGTGCCCATGGCCAGCCCCAGGTCGGCCTGGGCGAGGGCGGCGGCGTCGTTGACACCGTCGCCGACCATCGCGACCGAGCGTCCCTCGTCCTGGAGCCGCCTGACGACGTCGGCCTTGTCCTGCGGCAGCACCTCGGCGACGACGTCCCCGGGGGCGATGCCGACCTCACGGGCGACGGACTCGGCCACGGTCCTGTTGTCGCCGGTCAGCAGCATCGGCCGCAGGCCCAGGGCGCGCAGCCGGGTGATCGCCTCGGCGCTGGTCTCCTTCACCGCGTCGGCGATCTCCAGGACCGCCCGGGCCTCTCCGTCCCAGGCCACGGTGATCGCGGTGCGCCCCGCGGCCTCGGCCTCGGTCCTCGCCCGCACCAGCTCCTCGGGCGGTTCGATGGCCCAGTCGGCGATCAGCCGCTCCCGGCCGACCAGGACCGCGTGGCCGTCGACGACGCCCTGCACGCCGAGCCCGGGAACGTTCGCGAAGTCCTCGGGGGTGGGCAGCGGGCCCAGCTTCTCCCGTGCCCCGTCGGCGACGGCGCGGGCGATCGGGTGCTCGGAGGAGTGTTCCAGCGCGCCGGCCAGCCGCAGGACCTCGCCCTCGTCGGCGCCGTCGGCGGTGTGCACGGCGAGCAGGGTCATCCGGCCCGTGGTGACGGTGCCGGTCTTGTCGAGGACGACGGTGTCGACCGCGCGCGTGGACTCCAGGACCTCCGGACCCTTGATGAGGATGCCGAGCTGTGCGCCGCGTCCCGTACCGACCAGCAGGGCGGTCGGCGTGGCCAGGCCGAGGGCGCACGGGCAGGCGATGATCAGCACGGCGACGGCGGCGGTGAAGGCGGCCGTCAGCCCCGCGCCGTTGCCCAGCCAGAAACCCAGGGTGCCGAGCGCCAGGGCGATCACGATCGGCACGAAGACGGCGGAGATCCGGTCCGCGAGCCGCTGTGCCGCGGCCTTGCCGTTCTGCGCGTCCTCCACCAGCTTGGCCATCCGGGCCAGTTGGGTGTCGGCGCCGACGCGGGTGGCCTCGACGACGAGGCGGCCGCCCGCGTTGACCGTGGCACCCGTGACCGAGTCGCCGACGCCCACCTCCACCGGTACGGACTCGCCGGTGAGCATGGACGCGTCCACGGCGGAGGAACCCTCGACGACCGTCCCGTCGGTGGCGATCTTCTCGCCCGGGCGGACGAGGAAACGGTCGCCGACCTTCAACTCCCCGGCCGGCACGGTCTGTTCGCCGCCGTCCGGACGCAGCACGGTGACGTCCTTCGCGCCCAGTTCCAGCAGCGCCTTCAGGGCGGCCCCCGCCTTGCGCTTGGACCGCGCCTCGAAGTACCGGCCCGCCAGGATGAAGGCGGTCACGCCGGCGGCGGCCTCCAGGTAGATGTTCCCGGCGCCGTCGCCGCGGGCGATGGTCAGCTCGAAGGGGTGGGTCATGCCGGGCGTGCCCGCGCTCCCGAGGAACAGCGCCCACAGCGACCACAGGAACGCGGCCGACGTGCCGACCGAGATCAGCGTGTCCATGGTGGCCGCGCCGTGCCGCGCGTTGGTGAGCGCCGCCTTGTGGAAGGGCCAGCCGGCGTAGGTCACCACGGGGGCCGCAAGCGTCAGGGACAGCCACTGCCAGTACTCGAACTGCAGCGCCGGGATCATCGCCATCGCGACGACCGGGATCGCCAGCACCACCGCGGTGACCAACCGCTCCCGCAGCGGCCGCAGTTCGTCGTCCGTCTCCTCCGTCTCCTCGCCGCCCCCGGCCCGGGTGCGCACGGGAACGGTCTCCCGCGCGGTGTACCCGGTCGCCTCGACGGTGGCGATCAGGTCCCGGACGGAGACGTCACCGCCGTAGCTGACCTTCGCCTTCTCGGTGGCGTAGTTGACGGTGGCGGTGACGCCGTCCATCCGGTTGAGCTTCTTCTCGATCCGGGCGGCGCACGAGGCGCAGGTCATGCCCCCGATGACGAGCTCTGCCTCGGCGCCGGTCGTGGTGGTGGTCATGGAGTGCTCCTCGTGCGGGTGGGCGGCCGGGGCACGGTCCCGGCCGTTCGGGGAGTGCGGGTCAGGCCCGGCCGGTCAGCTCGTAGCCGGCCTCGTCGACGACCTCGGCGATCACCGCGTCGTCCGGCTCGGCGGCGCTGCTGACGGTGACCCGGCCGGTCGCGAGGTCGACGTCGACACCGGTCACGCCGTCCAGCTCGCCGATGACCTTGGTCAGCGTGGCCTCGCAGTGGCCGCAGGTCATGCCGGAGACGGCGTACGTCGTGGTGACACCGTCCGTGGCCGCGGCCCGGTCGACGGTGCCGGTCGAGCAGGTGCCGTCGGTGGAGCAGCAGGTCGAGGGCATTGGGTTTCCTCCTGGTCGGTCTGATCACAGTGTGGCTCGGATACGGGGGAGGGGTATTGCTCGCCTCGGAATCCTGTATACCCCCATGGGGTACCGAGAGCAAGCGGTGCAGCGCTTGACTTTATACCCCCTGGGGGTACCTTGAAGTGCATCGAGGCCCCCACTCACGTCCCGAGGGCCTCCTCGTCTCCGGGAGGCATCCATGAAGGCCGGACTGAAGATCACCGCGTTCGCCGCCGCGCTCGCCGCGACCTTCGGCACCGCCTACGGCGTGGGCAGGGGCGTCGACCCCGTCGTCGCCGACGAGGCGCCCGCACGTCATGACGGCCACAGCGAGGAATCACCGACGCCGGAGGGAGGCGGCGGCCACGCCGGGCACGCGTCGACTCCGGCGGCCGGCGGACTGCAGATCTCCGAGGGCGGCTACACCCTCGACCTCAGGACCCCGAGGCTCGCGGCAGGACAGCCCACCGATCTGCGCTTCACCATCCGGGACGGGGACGGCCGAGCCGTCACCGCCTACCGGCGCGAGCACGACAAGGAACTGCACCTCATCCTGGCCTCACGCGACCTGGTCACCTACCGCCACCTGCACCCCACCCGCGCCGCCGACGGAACCTGGAGCATCCCCGTCAACCTGCCCCGGGCGGGCGGCTACCGGGTCTTCGCCGACTTCACGCCGGAGGCCGAGGGCGCCGAGAACCTCACCCTCGGCGCGGATCTCGCGGCTTCGGGCCCGTACGAGCCGAAGGACCTGCCCGCGCCCGGCGCCACGGCCCGGACCGACGGCTACGAGGTCGAACTGGACGGAACGCTGCGCCCGGGCACGGCCGGCGAACTGAAGCTGACGGTCTCCCGCGACGGCAGGCCGGTCACCGACCTCCAGCCCTACCTCGGTGCCTACGGCCACCTCGTCGCCCTGCGCTCCGGCGACCTCGCCTACCTCCACGTCCACCCGGGCGGGGAACCCGGCGACGGCGTGACCAGGCCCGGCCCGGGCATCTCGTTCACGGCCACGGCACCCAGCAGCGGCACCTACCGCCTCTTCCTCGACTTCAAGCACGAGGGAAGCGTCCACACGGCGGCGTTCACGGTCCGCTCCGGTGGGCCGGCGGGCACGGAGGAGTCCGCCGACGGACATCGGCACTGAGGCCGCGACGCGAGCGGGGGGAGGGACCGGTGTCCGCACCGGTCCCTCCCCTTCGGGCTGCTCCGGCTTGTCAGCTCTTGCCGAGGAGCTTGTTCATCTCGGTGATCTCGGCGGTCTGCGCGGTGACGATGTCGCCGGCCATGGCCGTGGCGGGACCGTACTCGCCCTTGTCCTTCTCGGTGGTGGCCATGTCCACGGCGCCCTGGTGGTGCTCGATCATCATCGTCAGGAACATGGTGTCGAAGTCCGTGCCGGACGCCTTCTCCAGCTTGGCCATGTCCGAGCCGTCCATCATCCCGGGCATCCCGGGCATCCCGGACCCACCCGAGTGGTCCATGCCGGGCATGGACTCCGCGGCGCTGCCGGACGGCGCCGGGACGTCCTCGCCCCAGGCCGTCAGCCAGCCGCTCATGGTCTTGATCTCCGGGTCCTGAGCCTTCTCGATGCGCGCGGCGAGGTCCTTGACCTGGGGAGAGGAGGCCCGGTCGGCGGCCAACTCCGCCATCTCCAGGGCCTGCCGGTGGTGGGGGATCATGCCCTGCGCGAAGGACACGTCCTGGGTGTTGTGCGCCCCGGCCGTGGCGTCGGCGCTCGCCGACGACGACGCGGAGCTGTGACCGCCCGCGTGTCCGGTGCCGCTGTCGTCGCTGTCGTTGCCGCAGGCGGCGAGGACGAGCGCGGCGGTGACGGACGCGGCCACCACGGCGGCGCGGCGGGTCAGGGTACGGGTGTTGCGCATGCTGGAACTCCTGCTGTGCTGGGTGAAAGGGATCCGGACGTGCCGAGGCGCACCACGTGGCCGTGCTGAGGACGTGGTGCCGCGTGGTGTCTAGATCCGCAGGAGCTGGAGTTCCGCCAGTGAGGGTGGCGCCCGAGCGCTGTCGGGGGCTTCGGCCGCGGAGGAGCAGGCGGCGTCGGCGCGTACGGGCGCGGCCACCGGATCGGGGACGAGGGCGGGCAGAACCGGTGCACCGCTCACCGCGGCCGCCGCGCAGGTGGCGTCGGCGTGATGCAGGTGCCTTCCGCCGCAGTCCCCGCCGTCTCCGGCGCAGTCGTCATGAGCGCTGACCTCGGCGGCCGCCATGTGCCGCGGTGCGGCGTGCTCATGGACGCTGCCCCCGGGGGCCAGGGCGTGCATGCCCAGCAACCCGGCCAGCAGCCCGAGCACGAGCAGCACCCGCCACCGCCGCACGGGCGGTGCCTCGGGGTCCTGCTCGCGGTTCTTCATCGGGATGATCCTAGGTGAAGCCCGTGCAGCGGGCTCCTCGACGGTGTCCCTTCGGGGTACGGCTGCGCCGGCCCCCGTGTTCACCGTGCCCGGCCGACGACCGGGGCGCCGCAGACGTCGGCGCCGCCTCCCGTCAGCCGCCCCGCGGAGGGTCCCCCAGGTCGGTTGCTCCGTATCGGCCCCCCGTCGGCTCCGGGAGGCCGCTGGTCACCGCGTCCGGCGCAGTCCCGCGACGAGGAGGCCGACCAGCCGGCGCGCGTCGTAGCGGGGATCGCTGTCCGCGCCGATGCAGAGGTTCCCGACGCCGCGCATGAGCTCGTAGGCCTCCAGGTCGGACCGGATCTCGCCGGAAGCGGCCGCGGCCTCGAGCAGCTGGGTGCACACGGGCACGAGCCGGTCGAGGAAGTAGGCGTGCAGGGTGTCGGAGCCGGCGTCGTCGGAGTGCAGCGCGGTGGCGAGTCCGTGCTTGGTGACCAGGAAATCGACGAAGTGGTTGATCCACTGCGCCAGTGCGGCGTGCGGAGTCGCGCTGCTCGCCAGCAGGGCGGGCCCGGCCTCGGCGCAGGCGTCGACCTGATGCCGGTAGACGGCGATGATGAGATCCGCTCGCGTCGGGAAGTGGCGGTAGATCGTGCCCAGCCCGACACCGGCCTCGGCCGCGATGGCGCGCACCGGCGCGTCCACGCCCGACCTGACGAACACCGCGGCGGCCGCGTCGAGCAGCGTCTCCTTGTTGCGCCGGGCGTCCGCCCGCTTGGACCGGGCCGCCGCGCGCCCCGCGCCGCCCTCGTCGCCGTCGTTCACCGCGCAGCTCCCTGCCAAAAACCGACCTTGCAAAGCGGAACAGTGTTCCGTATCGTTCCGGAACGTGGTTCCGCTTTGCTCATGATGCCAGAGCGGAGGCCGCCGACCAAGCCATGCCTCACCACCCATCGCCACCACGCTTCATCCGCAACGGAGGAACACGCTCATGCAGTACCGCACCTTGGGCCGCACCGGTGTGCAGGTCAGCTCCCTCGCGCTCGGCGCGATGAACTTCGGCGCCATCGGGCGCACCAGCCAGGACGAGGCCACCGCCATCGTCGACGCCGCACTCGAGGGCGGGATCAACCTCATCGACACCGCCGACATGTACAGCGGCGGCGAGTCGGAGGAGATGGTCGGCAAGGCCATCGCAGGCCGCCGAGACGACATCGTGCTGGCCACGAAGGCGAACATGCCGATGAGTGACGAGCGCAACCACCAGGGCAGTTCGCGCCGTTGGCTGATCACCGCGCTGGACGACAGCCTGCGCCGTCTCGGTGTCGACCACGTCGACCTCTACCAGATCCACCGATGGGACCCGCGCACCAGCGACGAGGAGACCCTGTCGGCGCTCACCGACCTGCAACGCGCGGGGAAGATCCGCTACTTCGGCTCCTCGACCTTCCCGGCCTACCGCGTCGTGCAGGCCCAGTGGGCCGCCCGCGAGCACCACCTGAGCCGCTACGTCACCGAACAGCCCAGCTACTCGGTCCTGCAGCGCGGCATCGAGACCGACGTACTGCCCGTGGCCGAGGAGTACGGGCTCGGCGTCCTGGTGTGGAGCCCGCTGGCCTCGGGCTGGCTGTCGGGCGCGATCCGTGCGGGCCGGGACGTCACCACCAGCCGCTCGACGTTCATGCCGGAACGCTTCGACACCGCCCTCCCCGCCAACCGGGCCCGGCTCGACGCCGTCGAACAGCTGGCCGAGGTCGCCGACCAGGCCGGCCTGACCATGATCCAGCTGGCGCTCGGATTCGTGACCGCGCATCCCGCCGTGACCAGCGCGCTCATCGGCCCCCGCACCCTGGACCACCTGCACGCGCAACTCGCCGCCGCCGACACCGTGCTCTCCGCCGACGTCCTCGACGCGATCGACGCCGTCGTCGCCCCCGGCACCGACCTGGCGCCGCACGAGAAATACGACACTCCGCCCGCGCTGCTCGACCCGTCACTGCGGCGCCGCTGACCGCCGAAGGGAACTACGCCTGGCGCCGGACCCCCAGGACGTCGAGCATCGCGCGGGTGGCCGGGCTCGGGTTGAACACATGCTCGTCGTGATCGAGTACGACGGTTTCCACACCGGAGGGCCGTTCGCCCTCCGGCAGACCGAGGAAGGCGATGTCCAGCGCACCGTCCCGGATCGCCGCCGCCATCTCGTCGCTGCGTCCGGACCGCAGAGCGACCCGGACGTCCGGGCGCCGGGCCCGGTACCGCTGCAGCAACTCGGGTACGTCAACGGCTGCCGCGGTCACGATCACGCCGACGGCGCCCAGATCCCCGCCGCACACCGATGCGCACCCCGGCCGCTCAGCCCCGTCAGCGGGAGCACATGACCGTGACGAGGGTGAACGACGCATAGAAAGGGCCCTCGGAGAGGCTGGTGAACCAGCGGCGGCCACGGTCCTGGTCGATGCGGCCCTCGTCGATGGCCAGCTGCATGGTGCGGCCGAGTCCCAGCGTGTGGTCCGCGTCCTCGAAGTCCCGAAACACCGGCGTCGTCGCCGCCACCGTCTCGACGCGGAAGCCCGCCTTGTCAGCCAGCCGAGCGAGGCTACGCCCGATGGTGGCGTGCCGGACCACCTCTTCGCTGGTGTATCGGGTGAAGGCACGGCTGGTCCGAAGGTCTTCCGCATCGACCACCAGGGTGTCCCAGTCCGGCTCGACGAGACCGACCACTGCACCGGGCCGCGTGACACGACGCAGTTGCGCGAGCTGCTGCTTGTACGCGCGCCCAGGTGCGCTCGCCGCAGCCCGCAGCATTTAGGCAGCCTGATCCGGTCGAGAGACGCCGAGAATCGTCGACATGACGCAAGTCAAGCACGCCGGCCGACGGCGGCGGCGCGAACGGCCTTTCCCTTCAGCAGAGTTGAGACGCCGACCACCGAGCTGTGAACGAACCTCCCGCTCTCTGGCACCGTGTGACCCATGGGTGAACTTGTCGAACGGGTTGACGAGCGTGATGAGGTCCTGGCCGTCGTCAGCAGGAGCGATGCGATACGCCAGGGATGGCTGCACCGCATCGCGACGATCGTCTGCCGCGACCCCACCGGGCGGACTCTCGTGCACCGCCGCCCCGACGGCGCCTCACGTTTCCCGGGCCGGTTCAACTGGATGCTCGGAGGCGCGGTAGAGGTCGCCGAGTCCTACGAGGAGGCCGCCGCGCGGGAGTTGGCGGAGGAACTGGGCGTCCAGGGCCGTCCGACGTTCGTGTTCAAGTTCAGGTGCGCGGGTGCGATCAGCCCGTACTGGCTCGGCCTGCACGAGGTCGTCGTGACCGAGCCCATCGAGCCTGACCCCGAGGAGATCGCCTGGCATGACTGGTTGACGGAGCCCGAGCTCACCGAGCTGGTGCGCCACGAGGCGTTCGTCCCCGATGCCCGCGAGGCGTTCGACCGATACCTCGCGTTGCGTCCGCGGCCTCAGGCCCTGTGAACCCGGACGAACGGCCTGCGGCTTTCAGCGGGCCGCACGGCCGGTCGCCGGACTGGTTCTGGCACCCGTCCTCCTCTGGCACCCGTCCTCAGAGGCGATCAACGAAAGCCCCCGGTGGCGCCCCTGGGCCGGTCCGGTCCCGGAACCCCCAGGACCGGACCGGAGGAGCCCCGTTGGCTATCGTCCCCGGCGGCCGGCGCCGACGCCGACGGGGGCGGTCAGCAGGACCAGGCCCACCGCGAGGACGGCCAGCCCGCACCAGGAGGCGGCGGGAAGGCGTTCGCCGAGGACGGTGACCCCCAGAACCGCCGCGACGGCGGGCTCGGCCAGGGTCAGTGTCGTCGCCGTCGACGCGGAGGTGTGGCGCAGCCCGTGCCCGAAGAGACGGTAGGCCAGGCAGACGGTGAACAGCGCGAGATAGACCGCCACCGCCGCGCCGCGGCTGGTGGCGAGCCAGTGCATGTCGACGAACAGGAAGAGCGGCAGCACCAGCAGCCCGGCCGCACCGAACAGCACGCCCATCACCGCGTCGGAACGGTGCCCGTCGGTGATCAGCCTGCCGCCGATCAGCGAGTAGACGGCGTACGACAGCCCCGCGCCCGCGGCGAGCACGACACCGGTCAGGTCCATCGGCGTGGCGTGTCCGCTGAGCTCGGGGCCCAGCACCAGAAGGGCGCAGCCCAGCACGGCGGCCGCGGTGGCACCGGTCCAGCGGGCGGTCGGCCGGGCCTGCCCGGTGAGCCAGGACAGCAGCCCGGCGAAGACCGGCGCGCTGCCCAACGCGATCACGGTGGCCACCGCCACGCCGGTCCGGGCCACCGCCGGGTAGAAGGTGACCGGATACCCGGCCACCGCCGGCGCCCCCAGGACGAGCAGCCACCGCTCGGCGCGCGTGCAGGCGGCGGGCAGCGCGCGGGCGCCGCGGGAGGTGAGGAACAGCAGGATGCCGCCGAGGGTGAGACCGGCACAGCCGATGGCCGCCGCCGGCGCGCCGGCGGGTGCCAGCGAACTGGCGGTCCCGGTCGTACCCCACAGCACGGCCGAGATGAGGATGGGCACGGGCCCGCTGAGAAGACCGGTACGAGCAGGGCGCGGGCCGGCGGCCGCCGGACGCGTGGGGGTCAGAGGGGTGGTGCGGTTCGGCACAGTCGTGATCTTCCGTCGTCGAATGCGTCTGGGACTCGATCCGGAACGGGCGCACAACTGGAATCCCTGACCGCCCTGCGGGTCGGTCGGGGCCGGAGATCAAACCGTCAGTGTCTGCGCCCGGTCAGGCGCCGAGGGGCGGCAGAACGACGTGCCAGTAGGTGTTCACCCTGCGATGGTACCCGGCGGGGCCGACGGCCTCCGCGACATGACGAGGGCGGAGCCCGAAAGCCCCGCCCGAATCCCACGAAGCCCCGGATCAGGGCCAGACGAGGCAATACGGCTGATGCCCCGCCTCATGCAACCGCTTCGAGAAGTCCTGCCACTCGTGCAGCAACTGGTAGACGTTGAACGCGTCCCGGGGCCCGCCCCGGTCCGGCACCGTCGACCAGATGAACGCCGCCGCGCCCACCGCCTCCTCGCCGATGTCCCGCAACGGGTCCACGACCGTCATGGGGAGCTTGACCACCGCGTAGTCGGGGTGCAGGACCACGAGCTCCAGGGGCGGGACCTTGTGCAGCGGAACGCCCTCGATGCCGGTGAGGACCATCGCTGCCATCGTCTCCGGCTTGATCTTGGTGAACATGCCGTTCATACCGAGCTCGTCGCCGCCGAGTTCCTCGGGGCGCATCGAGATCGGGACGCGGGCCGCGGTCGCGCCGTCCGGCGCGCCGAAGTACTTGTACGTCACCCCCACCCGACCACCATTCCTGCTCCCCGCCCGGAGAGGATCCATCCGGTTCTCGATCTGGTGATCGATTCCCCGGTCGAACCGCTCGGGCTCACTCGGTACACCTTGTGCCTGACGTGCTTCGGTGCTCTCTGCCGCTGCCTCCGCGTCGCGCCGGTGCCTTCCCCGCCGGGCACGTCGAGGACCCAGGTCATCAGTCCCCTCGCCCAGTCCGCCACCGCGATGCATATCTCCACCCGACTGCTTTTCTAGGACGCGCGACCCCCGTCGCGCAACCCGATCATCGTGTCAGTGACCTCCCCCACGGCCGCCCGCCGAAACGTGCGGTGAAACACCTGTCCGCAGGATCTTCGCAGCCCTTCCACTCATCGTGGTTGTGAGCTGCGTCAACAGGGGCCAGTTTCGCAGATGGCGTACGGGCGGCGACTGGTCGTTCGGTCAGCAAAGCTCCGGGAGAGTCCCCTTCGCGGCCCGGGATACGCCCGGCATGTGCCGAGGTGTGCGTCTCGACATGTGCGGCGGTGTGCGTCTCGGTATGTGCATCGGTACGCGCAGGGGTCTGCGTCTCGGTATGTGCCTCGGTATGTGCGGCGCTGTGCGTCTCGGCATGCGCCGCGCTGTGCCTCCCGGCGTGCTCCTCGGCGTGTGTCTCCGGTCGCGCCCGCCACGTCATCCGGCCCGCACCTCCGCTGTGCCTCCGCATCACCCCGATACGCGCCCCCGTTGCGGCCCGGCCGGGTCCCCGACGGCCCCGCTGTCGTCCGCCCGCCCTGGCCTACCCTGAGTGATGTCACTGGCAACCGGAGCCCCAGAAGTCGGAGAAGGTCGGAGTAGTCGCAGGTCATGAGCGAATTGCCCTATTCATACGATGCGCCTGTCTCGCAGGCCCTGTTCGACCGTGCGGCCGCCGTCACGCCGGGCGGGGTGAACTCCCCGGTGCGTGCCTTCCGTGCCGTGGGCGGCACGCCCCGGTTCATGGTGTCCGGCAGCGGTCCGTACCTGACCGACGCCGATGGGCGGGAGTACGTCGATCTGGTCTGTTCCTGGGGGCCCATGATCCTCGGGCACTCCCACCCCGAGGTGATCGCCGCCGTGCAGGAGGCCGTCGCCCGCGGCACCTCCTTCGGTACGCCCGGTGAGGGCGAGGTCGCGCTCGCCGAGGAGATCGTCGCGCGGGTCGAGCCCGTCGAGCAGGTGCGGCTCGTCTCCAGCGGCACCGAGGCGACGATGTCGGCGATCCGGCTCGCCCGCGGGTTCACCCAGCGGTCCAAGGTGATCAAGTTCGCCGGGTGCTACCACGGGCACGTGGACTCGCTGCTCGCCGCGGCCGGCAGCGGCGTCGCCACCTTCGCCCTGCCCGACACCCCCGGCGTCACCGGCGCCCAGGCCGGCGACACCATCGTCCTGCCGTACAACGACCTGGAGGCCGTGCAGGAGGCCTTCCACCGGCACCCCGGTGAGATCGCGTGCGTGATCACCGAGGCCTCGCCCGGCAACATGGGCGTCGTGCCGCCGCTGCCCGGGTTCAACCAGGGACTCAAGGACGCCTGCGCGACCAACGGCGCCCTCTACATCTCCGACGAGGTCATGACCGGCTTCCGGACCAGCCGCGCCGGGTGGTACGGCATCGACGGGGTCAAGCCCGACCTGATGACCTTCGGGAAGGTGATGGGCGGCGGCTTCCCGGCCGCGGCCTTCGGCGGTCGCGCCGACGTCATGGCGCATCTCGCGCCCGCCGGGCCCGTCTACCAGGCCGGCACCCTCTCCGGGAACCCGATCGCCACCGCCGCCGGACTCGCCCAGCTCCGTCTCCTCGACGACGCCGCCTACGCCAGGGTCAACGCCGTGTCCGAGCAGATCCAGGCGCTCGTGTCGGAGGCACTGAGCAAGGAGGGCGTCGCGCACACGCTGCAGAGCGCCTCCAACATGTTCTCCGTCTTCTTCACGGACCGGCCGGTGCGCGACTACGCGGACGCCCGGGCGCAGGAGTCCTTCCGGTTCACGGCGTTCTTCCACTCGCTGCTGGCGAACGGCGTCTACCTGCCGCCGTCGTCCTTCGAGTCCTGGTTCGTCTCCACGGCCCACGACGAGCGGGCCGTCCAGCGGATCGCCGACGCCCTCCCGGCGGCGGCCCGAGCGGCAGCGGAGGCCACGGCAGCATGAGCACCGACAAGGACATCACCGTCGTCCACCTCATGCGGCACGGCGAGGTGGCCAACCCGGACGGCATCCTCTACGGCCGTCTCGCCGGCTACCACCTCTCCGAGCTGGGCCGGCGGATGGCCGACCGGGTCGCCGAGCACCTCGCCTCCCGTGACGTCACCCATGTGTGCGCCTCCCCGCTGGAGCGGGCGCAGGAGACGGCGACGCCGATCGCCAAGGCGCACGGGCTGGACCTCGCCACCGACGAGCGGCTCATCGAGGCCGACAACGTCTTCCAGGGCAAGACCTTCGGTGTCGGGGACGGGGCGCTGCGGCGGCCCGGGAACTGGCGGCACGTCTACAACCCGTTCAAGCCATCCTGGGGCGAGCCGTACGTCGACCAGGTCGTGCGGATGATGGGCGCGCTGAACGCCGCCAAGGACCAGGCGCGGGGGCACGAGGCCGTGCTCGTGAGCCATCAGCTGCCGATCTGGATCGTGCGGTCGTACGTCGAGCGGCGGCGGCTGTGGCACGACCCGCGCAAGCGGCAGTGCACGCTCGCCTCCCTGACGACCTTCACCTACCAGGGCGACACGATCGTCTCCGTCGGCTACACCGAGCCCGCCCGTGACCTCGTCCCCGCCCATCTCCTCGCCGGCGCCAAGCCGGTGAAGGGGAAGGACAAGGCCTTCGGGGCATAGCGCCTTCGGGCACGGCTTCCTCGGGGCGTGGCCCCGAGGAAGGCCCGGGCGGTAAGTGACCTAATCAGTTTGTCTGTTACGGAATCCGGAAGTATTGGCGGAACCTCCCCGTTCGGCGCGTCCTCTGACTGGGTGACCAGCAGAGCACGTGACGAACGGGGATGCCATGCGCACTCTCACCCGAAGGGGAGCACTCGGACTCGGGGCCGGAGCCATGGCCGCCGGACTCACCGGATGCGCCGACCTCACCACCCCTTCAGAGGGGCCGGACCGGTCCTCGGGTTCCGGGAAGAACGGTTCCGCTTCTCCCAAGGCCTCCCCGACGGCCACCGCCCGCCCCATCGGTGACGGTTCCACCTCGTTCACCGGCAAGCAGCCCCACCAGCCCGCCAAGCCGGTGCCGCTGGAGCCCGGGCAGGAGCCGCCGCAGTTCGTCGTCTTCTCCTGGGACGGGGCCGGCGAGGTCGGCAACGGCCTCTTCCCGCGCTTCCTGGACCTCGCCAAGGAGCACGGCGCGTCCATGACCTTCTTCCTCTCCGGGCTCTACCTCCTGCCCGAGTCGAAGAAGCGCCTCTACGACCCGCCCAACAACCCTCGCGGCGCCTCCGACATCGGCTACCTCAGCGACCCGCACATCAAGGACACGCTGAAGAACCTCCGCCGTGCCTGGCTCGAGGGCCACGAGATAGGCACCCACTTCAACGGGCACTTCTGCGGGGACGGCCACGGCTCGGTCGGCAAGTGGACGCCCAAGCAGTGGCGCAGCGAGATCGACCAGGCCAAGTCCTTCGTGAAGCAGTGGCGCACCAACACCGGGTGGACCGATCTGCCCGCGCTGCCCTTCGACTACGACAAGGAGCTCGTCGGCGCCCGCACGCCCTGTCTGCTCGGCCAGGACAACCTGCTGCCCACCGCCCGCTCCCTGGGCTGGCGTTACGACGCCTCCTCGTCGGGCGGCCGCCAGGTCTGGCCGGACAAGAAGCAGGGCATATGGGACCTGCCGTTGCAGCAGATACCTTTCCCCGGGCGCAGCTTCGAGGTCCTCTCGATGGACTACAACATGCTCGCCAACCAGTCGATCAACTCCACCAAGGCCCCCAGCCACAACTACCCGCGCTGGCGGCAGCAGTCCGCCCAGGCGTACATACAGGGATTCAGGCGGGCATACGAGACGAACCGGGCGCCCTTCTTCGTCGGCAACCACTTCGAGCAGTGGAACGGCGGCATCTACATGGACGCCGTCGAGGAGGCCTTCAAGCACATGGCGCGCGAGAAGGAGAAGGGCGCGGACGTGCGGCTGGTCTCCTTCCGGCAGTTCGTCGACTGGATCGACGTGCAGAAGCCGGAGGTGCTGGCCAAGCTGCGCACGCTCGAGGTGGGGCAGGAACCGGCCGGTGGCTGGAAGGAGTTCCTGAAGGGCGCCTCCGCCACCTCCTCCGGCGCCCCCTCCGGAGCCTCGTCCTGAGCCTCCGGATCATCGGCCTGAAATGCGGGTTTCCACCCACAAGGGGGGTGCGCAAGATCCCCAGAACGGGCATGCGAAACTTTTCACATGAGTGCCGCCAGCCGCGCCCCCCTGCGCTCGACCACCTGGATCCGCTCGCGCCGCGCCGCGTGGACGACCGCCGGTGCCGCCGTCGCGGCGCTGCTCGTCTCCGCATGCACCTCCGGAGGGATCTCCGGCGGGGGCGGTGACACCAACTTCGTCATGGGCAAGGACGGCATCTCCACCGTCGAGAAGGGCAAGCGCGACGCGGCCCCCGACCTGTCCGGCAAGACCGTCGACGGCAAGCAGCTCGACGTCGCCTCCTACAAGGGCAAGATCGTCGTCCTGAACGTGTGGGGCTCCTGGTGCGCCCCCTGCCGCGCCGAGGCCCCCAACTTCGAGAAGGTCTACAAGGACCTCCAGAGCAAGGGCGTGCAGTTCGTCGGCATCAACACCCGCGACACCAAGGCCGCCAACGCCCTCGCCTTCGAGAAGCAGCAGGGTGTCACCTACCCCAGCCTGTACGACCCGACCGGCAGGCTGATGCTCCGCTTCAAGAAGGGCACGCTCAACCTGCAGGCCATCCCCTCCACGCTCGTCCTCGACCGGGAGGGGAAGGTCGCCGCCCGCTCGCTGGCCGCGCTCAGCGAGGACAAACTGCGCAAGATGATCGCCCCGGTCCTCGCGGAGAAGTGACGTGACCTCAGTCACCACGCTCGCCGCCACGGGCTACAACGACACGGTGCTCAACGGAGCGCTGCTGCTCGCCCTGCCCATCGCGCTGCTCGGCGGTCTCGTCTCCTTCTTCTCCCCCTGCGTCCTGCCCCTCGTCCCCGGCTACCTGTCGTACGTCACCGGAGTCGCCGGCACCGACCTGGCCGAGGCCCGGCGCGGACGGATGGTCGCCGGCGCCTCCCTCTTCGTCCTCGGCTTCACCGCCGTGTTCGTCTCCAGCGGGGCCCTGTTCGGCTACTTCGGCGAGACGCTCCTGGAGAACCAGGGCGCCCTGTCCAAGGTGCTGGGCGTGCTCATGATCCTCATGGGCGTCTTCTTCATGGGGCTGATGCCCTGGATGACCCAGCGGGAGTTCCGCTTCCACAGGAAGCCCGCCACCGGGCTGGTCGGCGCCCCGCTGCTCGGCGCGCTGTTCGGCATCGGCTGGACCCCGTGCATCGGCCCGACCCTCGCCTCCGTGATCGCCCTGTCCTCCCAGCAGGGCAGCGCGGGCCGCGGTGCCATACTGACCGTCGCCTACTGCCTCGGCCTCGGCGTGCCGTTCGTGCTCGCCGCGGTCGCCTTCCGCAAGGCGCTCGGCGCCTTCGGCTGGGTCAAGCGCCACTACGTCTGGGTCCTGCGGATCGGCGGCACGATGATGATCGTGACCGGTCTGCTGCTGCTGACGGGCGCGTGGGACCGCATCGTGCAGGACATGCAGTCCTGGTCCACCGGCTTCACTGTGGGGATCTGATTCCATGAGCAATACGCCGACCGGTGTGACCGGCGCACCCGGCGCCGCGTCCGGCGAGACCCCGGCCGCCGCCCCCGACGACCAGGACCTCGGCGCCGCCGGCTCCCAGCTGTCCACCGCGCCCGTGGAGACCCTCACCGGCGTCCCGGCCCTCGGCGTCATCGGCTGGGCCCGCTGGTTCTGGCGCCAGCTCACCTCGATGCGGGTCGCCCTGCTGCTGCTTCTGCTGCTGGCGCTCGGCGCGATCCCCGGCTCGCTGATCCCGCAGACCGGCACCGACGCCACGAAGGTCGCCGCCTTCGAGAAGGACCACCCCGCCCTCGCGCCGATCTACGACAGGCTCGGCCTCTTCCACGTCTACAGCTCGGTGTGGTTCTCCGCGATCTACATCCTGCTGTTCGTCTCCCTCATCGGCTGCATCGTGCCGCGCACCTGGCAGTTCGTCGGCCAGCTGCGCAGCCGCCCGCCCGGCGCCCCCAGGCGGCTGACCCGGCTGCCCGCGTACACGACGTGGCGCACCGAGGCCGAGCCGGAGCAGGTGCGCGAGGCCGCCCTCGCCCTCCTGAAGAAGCGCCGCTTCCGCGCGCACGTCGCCGGTGACGCCGTCGCCGCCGAGAAGGGCTATCTGCGGGAGGTCGGCAACCTCGCCTTCCACATCGCCCTCATCGTGATGCTGGTCGCCTTCGCCTGGGGCCAGCTGTTCAAGATGGAGGGCAACAAGCTGGTCGTCGAGGGCGACGGTTTCTCCAACACCCTCACCCAGTACGACGACATCAAGTCCGGCACCCTCTTCAGCACCGACGACCTGGCGCCGTTCAGCTTCACCCTGAACGACTTCCAGGGCACCTACGAGGTCTCCGGCCCCAACAAGGGCACCCCGCGCACCTACCAGGCCGCCCTCACCTACTCCGAGGGCGCCTACGGCAAGGACCGCAAGACCGTCGTCAAGGTCAACCACCCGCTGGAGATCGGCGACTCCAAGGTCTACCTCACAGCGCACGGCTACGCCCCCGTCGTCACCGTCCGGGACGGCAAGGGCGACGTCGTCTACAGCGACGCCGTCCCGCTGCTGCCGCTGGACTCCAACGTCACCTCCTCCGGTGTGATCAAGGTCTACGACGGCTACCGGAACGCCAAGGGCGTCAGCGAGCAGCTCGCCTTCCAGGCCTTCCTCCTGCCGACGTACGCGAAGGGCAACGAGGTCTCCTCCGTCTTCCCGGCGCTGATCAACCCGGTGCTGAACCTGGAGCCGTACCACGGCGACCTCGGTGTCAACTCGGGCATCCCGCAGAGCGTGTACCAGCTCGACAAGGCCCATATGAAGGGGTTCAAGGACGCCAAGGGACTGCAGATGCGGGAGAACCTCGAGCCGGGCGAGACCATGACGCTGCCGGGCGGCGCCGGTTCGATCACCTACGAGGGCACCAAGGAGTGGGCGAACTTCCAGATCACCCAGCAGCCCGGCAGCGGCTGGGCGCTCGGCGGCGCGATCACCGCGATCTTCGGTCTGGCCGCCTCCCTGTTCATCCAACGCCGCCGCGTGTGGGTGCGTGCGGTCAAGGGCGCCGACGGGGTGACGGTCGTCGAGATGGCCGGCCTCGGCCGCAGCGAGTCCGCCAAGGTGCCCGAGGAACTCGGCGACCTCGCCGGGATCCTGTACGACCAGGCCCCCGGGGCCCCCGACCCGGACGACGACTCCGCCGACTCCTCGAAATCCCCCGACCCCCAAGTCGTACCTGCCGAAGGGGCTGAGAAGAAGTGACTCTCGCCGCCGCAACCGATCTCGCCGCCGCCACCAACGAGAACCTCGCGAACATCAGCAACACGCTGATCTACTCCGCGATGGCCGTCTACACCCTCGCCTTCTTCGCCTACATCGCCGAATGGCTCTTCGGCAGCCGCAGCAAGGTCGGCCGCACCGCCGCCGCGCTCACCGCACAGGCCGCGGCGAAGAAGGCCCCGGCCGTCACGGTGACGAAGGCCGGAGGGACCGCCGTACTGGAGCGGCCCAAGGTCGTGGTGCGGGCCGCGGCCGGTGCGCGGGACGTGCCGGACGGGCCCGGGGCGCACGGCGGGGACGAGCAGGGCGACCTCTACGGGCGTATCGCCATCTCGCTCACCGTGCTCGCGTTCCTGATCGAGTTCGGCGGGGTGCTGGCCCGCGCTCTCTCGGTGCAGCGGGCGCCGTGGGGCAACATGTACGAGTTCAACATCACCTTCTCCACGGTGGCCGTCGGCGTGTACCTCACGCTGCTGGCGCTGAAGAAGAACGTGCGCTGGCTCGGGCTGTTCCTGACCACCACGGTCCTCCTCGATCTCGGTCTCGCCGTCACTGTCTTGTACACCGCCAGTGACCAGTTGGTTCCCGCCCTGCACTCGTACTGGCTGTACATCCACGTCTCCACCGCGATCTTCTGCGGCGCGGTGTTCTACGTCGGCGCGGTCGCCACGATCCTGTACCTGTTCAAGGACTCCTACGAGAGCAAGCTGGCGAGCGGCGGCCGACCCGGCAGGTTCGCCAACTCGGTCCTGGACCGGCTGCCCGCGGCGGCCTCCCTCGACAAGTTCTCCTACCGGGTCAACGCGGCCGTCTTCCCGCTGTGGACGTTCACGATCATCGCGGGCGCGATCTGGGCGGGCGACGCATGGGGCCGCTACTGGGGCTGGGACCCCAAGGAGACCTGGTCCTTCATCACCTGGGTCGCCTACGCCTGCTACCTGCACGCCCGCGCCACGGCCGGCTGGAAGGGCCGCAAGGCCGCCTACCTGGCCCTGATCGCCTTCGGCTGCTGGCTGTTCAACTACTACGGCGTCAACATCTTCGTCTCCGGCAAGCACTCGTACGCCGGCGTGTGAGCCCCTTACGACGAAGGCCGGTTCCCGTGACCCAGGTCACAGGAACCGGCCTCCGTCGTGCGGACAGGTAGAGGGGCGTGGATACGACCAGTTGCTCGGCCAGCGGTACACCCTCACCCGGGACTACGGGAAGCTGAAGAAGGGGACGGTGCGCTACGACGCCGCCATCGAGCGCCGTGCCTTCGTCGACGAGGTCGGCCGACGCCCGTAACGCGTGCACGAGCCCTCCGCAGGAGTCACGCTGGTGTCATGACCGGTTCCATCGAACAGGGCACCAGCCAGACCCACGGGAACACACGCGTCCTGCACTTCCTGGTGCGGCTGCCGCGGCCCATGGAGGCGGTCTGGCCGGCGGTCGCCACCGCGGAGGGGCTCGCGGGGTGGTTCGGTCCCGTCGACGTCCTCGAGCCCCGGCTCGGCGGTCTGATCGGCCTGTCCGGCCTGGGCGGCGGGCAGGTCACCGCCTGGGACGTGGACCGGGTCGCCGAGTACACGGTGGAGGGCGCCGGCCGGATGCGGTTCCATCTGGAGCGGGCCGGGGACGACGCCAGCGTCCTGCGCTTCACCCACGAGTTCCCGGGGGAGTCGGGGGCCGAGCCGCTCTGGCGGGCTCGATTCGAACGAATGATTGAATATCTGGGGCGCCTGGAGCGGGATCACGCCTAGGACGGCGGCAGACACTCCCGCTCCGGCGGCTTCCCCTCCGGCCACGCGATCCGTACGAAGCGCGAGCCGCCGTCGGCGTGCAGCTCCACGATCGGTACGGCCTTGTCGTACGGGTTGCCGTGCACGTCCAGACAGATCCAGCCGCTCGCCCCGCTCACCCGCAGCGAGCCCTTGACCTGCGGCCACTGCAGGCCGACGTCGGCCAGCGGCGGGACGCTCCCGCCGTCCGGGGTCGCCTCGCGGATGCCGTGGACGGCCAGCCGCAGCGCGTCGTAGCCGATGATCAACTGGCCGTCCTCCAGGGCCGTCTCCCCGATCGGGCCGACGGGCGCGCGGGCGCTGCGGGCCAGCAGGTCGGTCAGTACCCGCGCGTCCGCCGCCGAGCCGCCGTTCGTCCCGGCGGGGGCCTTCGCCCAGGCGTCCGGGTGGGCGAGGGCGGTGTAGCGGACGGAGAGGTTGTGGGCGAGCGCCGTGCGGTCCAGCTTCTTGTCGCCGGTCAGGTACGAGCCCTCGTCGCCCGTCAGCAGCGTGAACTTCCGGTCCTGGCAGCCACGGGTGCCGAGCGCGTTGATGAACTGCCGCAGCTGCGTGTGGCGGCCGGCGAACAGGATGGTGTCCGTCTCCGGCGAGGTGTCGCACACCAGGTGCGTGATCTGCCGGAACGTGTTCGCCGTCGTGCCCTCCCGGGTACGGTCGGCGGGCGGCGTGAACGGCTGCGGCTCGTACGGCGAGCCCTCGATCAGCGCGGAGAACGACGCCTGCAGCGTCCGTGTGTACGGGTCGCCCGGCTTGTCGTACACCAGCAGCGCCCGCCCGGCGCTGACCTTCGCGAACGAGGCCAGGGCGCGCGCCTCGTCGGTGTTGGTGGGGGAGACCCGGGCCAGCCCCGGGAACGGGTCCTTGCCGTTCTGCCCGTTGGCGAGATCGTCGGCGGTGATGGACGCGCCGACCACCGGGATGCCCCTCCGGGTCAGCTCCGCCACGGCCTTCTTGTTGTTGTCGGTGCTCATCCCGACGCCGGCGACCGCCCGCAGCCGGTCGGCGCCCTTCGTCATCCGCTCCAACCGGTCGACCAGCAGCTCCCAGTGGTCACTGGTCGCACCCGGGTTGGCGAGCACCAGCCGGATCGCCGGAGCCTGCCCGTTGGAGGTGTGGTTGGCCTGCCACTGCGCCAGATAGGCGCCCTGCACCTCGTGCAGGATGTCACTGAGCGTCGACGGCGTGGTGGCGGTGTACGGCAGCATCAGCGCCACCGTCACATAACTCCCCGCCTTCAGCCGGTCGTTCTCCCGGTCGATCGCCCGCACCACGTCCCGCAGCATCGGCCGCCCGAAGTCGTACGCCGTCGTCGCCACGCCCACGCACTCGTCGCTGCCCTGCGGACGGGCCACCCCCGGCGCGCACGAGCGGTCCTCCTGGGTGAACGCCCGCACCGCGAAGACCAGGCCGGTCACCAGGGCGGCCGTGACCAGCACGGCGAGATAGCGGTAGAGGCGGATCTCCCAGACCTCCCGCAGCCACCGCACCAGCGGGCCTCCGACCCCCGCGCCGCCGTCACCCCTCGCCATCACGCCTCCCCGTCCCCGTCGTCGGATCCCTCGTCGGCCGGTGTGCGCAGGGGGCGGCCGGCACGCGCGTCCCGGGGCCAGGCCTGGGACGTCGCGAACAGCAGCGCGCCCCCGGCGGGCCGCAGGTCGGACAGTTGCAGCAGCTCGAACTCCAGCCGTCCGCACACCCTCGGGTCGGGCAGCACGAGCGGGTCGGTGACCTGCCACACCGCGTGCAGCAGCCGCCGGATCCGCAGATGCAGCAGGGCGTCCACACCCTGTGGCGGCCGGTGCGAGGCGTCGGTGCGGCCCAGCGCGATCGCCGCCCGCCGGTCCTCGTGACCGGCCGCGTCCCGGCCCTCGTCGTCGTGCGCGTGGAAGTAGGGCGCCGACGCCAGGAAGCAGAGGGTGTCCAGCCAGGTGCGGGTGTCCAGCGTGTGGAAGGCGTCGCGCAGATGCGCGACAGCGTTCGCGGCGTTGCCCAGGGCCAACTCGTGCGAGAGCCGGTAGCGGGCCCGCGCCGGGTCGGGGGCGGCCTCGCCGCCCGGCTCCGCGTAGTGCCGGATCAGCGTCTCGTGCACCTCGCGCCAGCCACGGTGGTCGGGGTCCCGGTGGTGCAGGCGGAGCAGCAGCAGCGTGCGCACGAACGGGTCGCCCACGAAGTGGCCCGGCGCGGCCGGCAGCCCCTCCTCGGCGAGCCGCACCCGCAGCGACCGTACGCCCGAGGAGCCGAAGTCGTCCGGGAGGTGGGCGGCGGCGAGGGCGACCGCGGAGTCGTGGTCGTGGGCGGCGGCGAGGACGGTCAGCTCGTCGAGCCGGTCGGCCGGGACCAGACGGCGCAGCAGCTCGCCGTAGGCCGGCGGGCCGTCGCCCTGACCCTCCTCCCGTCGTGTCCCGGCGGTGAGCAGCCGCCCCAAGGAGGCCGCCTGGTCGGGGTGGCGACGGGCGGCGGTGGCGAGCAGGACGATGCCGAGCGGGTTCCCGCCGGTCAACCGGTGGACGGCGTGCGGGAGTTGGGGCGGGATCTCGATGTCGTCGCAGACCGCGCCCACCATGTGGAGGGTCTCGTCCGGGGACAGCGGCGACAGCGGCACCAGCAGCGCCCGCGAGGACGGCGAACTCCCCGGCTCCCACTCCGTGGCCCGCGCCACCTCCGGCAGCTCCCGCCGTACGGCGTCCCCCAGCGCCATGGGGGTCCCCCCGGCGCGAGCGGAGCCGAGGGAGAGGGGCAGGTCGGTCCCGCGGACGGTGGCCACGCACACCACCTGGTCGGCGGCGCCCTCGGCCCGGTCCCGCAGCACGGCGTCCAGCAGCCCCGGCCCCGGCCCGCCGTGCGCGTTGTCCAGCAGCACGATCGGCCGCCCGAGCCGCCGCAGATGCGACCCCAGACCCGAGTACGCCTCCGCCAGATCGGCGAGCAGCGCGCGCACCAGCCAGCGCTCGGCGTGCTCGCGGGAGGTGCCGCCGGCCCGGAAGTTGCCCGCGAGCAGCAGCAACCCGCGCCTGGCGTTGCCGCCCGCGTTCGGATACGTGCGGTACCACTGCGACGGCTTCTGCTCCCGGTGGTGCGTGAAGCCCTCCGACAGCGCCTCCAGCAGGGTCTCGATGGCCGCCGCCACGAACGGTCCCTGCCCGTTCGCCGCCCCGGCCCCGACGACCCGCGCCGCCACCCGGGCCGCCCACCGTCCCGCCATGCTGAACCGTGACGCCCGCTCGTTCAGCAGCAGGATCCGCACCAGCTCCCGCCGGATCCGCTCCGAGTCCGTCCGCCCGCTCCAGTCGCTGGCCCGCACCGCCACCAGCCCCGCCGTCAGCCGCGGGAAGGTGAGCTGCCCGGCCGCCTTCACCGGCTCGGTCAACTGCTCGGCGAGCACCAGCAGCGCCTGCCAGACCGGGGACCAGGACTCCGGGTTCTCCTCGTGCGGCGGCCGTGCGAACTGCTCGTCCTCGCAGTCGGCCAACGCGACCGGTGTGCGTCTGCGGGCCTCACCCCTCCGGGTCCGCTCGGTGTAGGCCTCCCAGATCTCCGCCAGCACCGCGCTCTTGCCCAGCCCACGCCCGCCGGCCAGCACCAGCACCGGTACCTCGTCGGGATGTTCGACCTTCACCGCGAGGTGCTGGTACGGACGAAGCCCGACGAGCCGGGGTACGAGACCGGCCGGCTCGACGTCGAACAGCGCACCTCGCCCGTACAACCGTCTGTGCACCGCACCCCCCGTGGCCGGTCCTCACGCCAGGGTAAAGAGAGGGAGTTGATGTGTGCCAGATGGCGTGATGTCCGGAGGGGCACGAAAGCTCCGCCGGGGTTCACCCCACGGTGATCGAATCCAGCTTCTCCCTCAGGTACACATGCGAGTCGACCGGCTCGTACATCACCCGCCCCACCGGCGCCGGGACGGACGCCACGCGCGTCCCCGGAGTGCACTCGCCGAAATAGACGAGCGACATCAGCTCCTCGGCGGGCAGATCGGCGGGCGGCGGCAGCACCCGGTGCCGCCCGGACCGCCACCGGTCGCCGGTCCAACGGGCCATCAGATCACCGATGTTGATGGTGAACGCCTCCGGGTCGTAGGGCGCGTCCTCCCAGCCGCCCTCGTCCGTCCAGACCTGCAACCCGCCCTTCCCGGCCTGCCGGTCCAGGATCGTCACCGTCCCGAAGTCGGTGTGCGGCCCGATCCGGAACTGCCCCGGCTGCGGCTCCCCGACGACGTCCCTCCCCGGATACCAGTTGATGTTGAAGCCGTAGGTCGGGTGGTCCATGTGCCGGGAGAAGAAGTCGGGTTCAAGACCGAGCGCCTCGCCGAGCAGCGAGAGCAGCCGCTTCTCCAGCTCGGCCATCTCGCCCAGGTACTCCTCGCACAGCGCCCGCAGCTCGGGCACCTCCGCGGGCCACACGTTCGGCGCGTACCACTCCGCGTTGACGACCGGGTCGTCGAAAGGCTCGTGCGTCGCGAAGGTCAGCGACTCCTTGAGATCCGGCGGCGTCTCGGTCCCCTCCGCGTAACCGTTGGCCTCGGCCCCCGGCCCGAGCCAGCCGCGCCCGCCGACCTGCGCGGCGTAGGGCTGCTTGACGTCGACGGGGAGCGTGAAGAAGGAGCGGGCGGCCGCGCGGATCCGGGCGCGGAGGGACGCCTCCACGCCGTGGCCGGTGACCAGCAGGAACCCGGCGGTCTGGAGGGCCTCGTCGACGGTGCGGGCGATGGCGGCGCGGGCTTGCGGCCCGCCGGAGAGCCAGGGCTCCAGGTCGATGGTCGGGATACGCGGCGTACGCGGGTCAGTCATCGATGTCCTCATTCCACAGAGCCGGGTTCTTCGCGACGAAGTCGCGCCTCATCGGCACGCACTCGGGATCGTCCAGCAGCACGATCTCCACCCCGTGCTCGGCCAGCCAGTCGTGCCCGCCGTGGAAGGTGGTCGCCTCGCCGACGATCACCCGGGAGATGCCGAACTGCCGGACCAGACCGGAGCAGTACCAGCACGGCGAGAGCGTGGTCACCATCGTCGTGCCGCGGTACGTCCGCTGTCGTCCCGCCGCGCGGAAGGCGGCCGTCTCCGCGTGCGTCGAGGGGTCGCCGTCCTGCACGCGGCGGTTGTGGCCGCGGCCGAGCAGGGTGCCGTCGGGGCCGTGGAGCGCGGCGCCGATCGGGATGCCGCCCTCGGCGAGGCCGGCGCGGGCCTCTTCGACGGCGGTGGCGAGCCAGGTGTGCGCCGTCGCCCGGTCCACGGGAATCACCTGGTCCTTGGGGTCCATGACCTCACTCTGCTGTGGGCGCCGCGCGAGGGCAACGTGTGATGCCGACGGGGGTGACGTCGCTCGGGCCGTCGCCCCGGAAACGTCCAGGAGCCGGGCAGGTAGCCTGTGCCGATCACCGCCGCGCGTGCGGCAGTTGACCCCCGGGTGCGTGGAGGAAACGGAAATGGTTGCTGCTCCGGTACTGGAGGAGCTGCGCGAGGTCTGCCAGCCGCAGGCCAAGCTGGCGAGCCGCAACGGGGAACACTGGGCGGGCCGCCTGTACATGCGGAGGATCTCGCTGCGGTTCACCCGGCAGCTCGTGCGCACCCCGGTCACCCCCGACCAGCTGACCTGGACGATGGTGGTCTGCGGGGTCCTGTCGGGCGCGGCGCTGCTCATACCGGGCCTGACGGGCGCGGTCCTCGCCGCCCTGCTCATGCAGCTCTTCCTGCTCTTCGACTGCGTCGACGGCGAGGTCGCCCGCTGGAAGGGCCAGAACAGCGCGACCGGCATCTACGTCGACCGTCTCGGCGCCTACCTGGCGGACGCGGCGCTCATGATCGGCTTCGGCTTCCGGGCCGCCGAGTCCGGCCTCGGCGGCTGGGCGGGCTTCAACGGCTGGGTCTCCCTCGGCCTCGCGACCGCCCTCGGTGTCGTCCTGCTGAAGGCCTCCACCGACCTGGTGGACGTGGCCCGCGCCCGCCGCGGCCTCGCCGTCGCCGACGACGAGGCCACCCGGCCCCGCTCCCAGGGCGTCGCCTCCGTCCGCCGCCTCGCCGCCGCCTTCAAGATCCACCGGGTCACCAACGGCATCGAGGCCTCCCTGGTCCTCCTCGTCGTGGCGTTCGCGGACGCGGCCACCGGCGGCGTCGAACCGACCCGCTGGGCCCTGGCCGCCATCGCCGCGATCACCTGGGTGATGGTCCCGGCCCACCTGCTGTCGATCCTGTCGTCGTCGCGACTGCGCTGAGCGCTCCGCCGGCAGCGGCGGCCGCGCCGGCCCGCCCTACTGCCCGCCGAGCAGTCCCAGGATCCGGTTGACCAGGTCGAGGACCGGCTGGCCCACCGCCCCGACCGTCGCCGCGATGCCGGCGACCGCCATCAGCGCGCGGTGCCGCTCCTGCGGCGCGGTGGTGGCGTCGGCGGTGATGGCCGGCAGGGAGTCGTCGATGGCCTGCGCGCTCGCGGGCGGGACCTGCTCGCGCAGCGCCTCGACCAGCCGGCGCAGCTCCTCGACCGCCTCCAGCAGGGCGGGGGACACCGTCGCCGCGCCGTCGGCCGCCCCCTGGTTCTTGACGATGCCGGTGTTGCCGACCCCGCCGTTCATCGTCACGCTGTCGCCGAAGTAGTAGTTGTCGCCGCTCATGCGTTCGCCACCCCCACGTTGCCCGTACCGCCGTACATGTTGACGTTGTCACCGAAGTAGTAGTGCTTGGGGTTGACCATGAGGCGCTCCACCCTGACCGTGAACTCCGTCTCGGGGTTCTCGATCGCGTGCACGACGGAGTCGACGAGCCGGTCCAGCTGCCCCGGGTCGGCGCTCGTCACCATGGCGATGGACGGCCCGGACGTCTCGACGGCCAGGACGTACTGCGTGGGCGCCGACAGGACCGCCACCAGCTCCACGATGCTGAAGACCAGCGCGGCCACCGCGCCCAGCCACACGAACGTGACGATCGTGCCGGCCGCGCTCTGGCTCGCGATGCCCGTGATCCCGCCGAGGATCGTCAGCGCGAACGCCACCGACAGGATGATCGCCGCGCGCTTCAGGAAGAGCACGGTGGCTTCCTTGCGCTTGGGCGTGAGCATGAAGGTGTACACCCGTGTGACGTTCTCCAGCGGATACGCGGCCCTGCCGACCCACAGAAGCCGTCTGCCGACCCGCAGGTCGACGCCGCGCACGGTCTGCGGCGGTACGGCGGGCGGCGGCGGGACGTCATGGTGTCCCGGCGGCTCGGTTCTCTCCATCTGTCCCCCTGAGGTATGGGCGCTGACGGCCCATCACTACTGACTGATGGTCATTAACTACTCGAGGTGGCCGCGACGCAAGTCCATATCGGAGGCCAACCGTGAGGCTGTCGTGGAGAGTCGGGTGGCTCGCGGACGGAGGACCTGCACGCATCGGCGGGGCCGATGACCCCATCGGCGGGACGCCCCACCAGCGCGTGGACCGGCCCCGCCACCCGCTCCTACCTTCGTGGTCATGACCTCACAGAACAGGGGCACGGCCCAGCTCACGGCGGCGATGGTGCTCTCCGGCACCCTCGGCGTCTTCGTCGTCGAGTCGGGCGCCTCGCCCTTCAACGTCGTGTTCTTCCGCGTCCTGTTCGGCGCCCTCGCCCTCGGCGCCTACGTCACCGCCCGCGGCTGGCTGCGCGACCACGGCTTCACCCCGCGCACCCTCGCCCTCGCCGTCCTCGGCGGCGTGTTCATCGTCTTCAACTGGGTCTTCCTCTTCCAGTCGTACGAGAACACCTCGATCTCCGTCGCCACGGTGGTCTACCACACCCAGCCGTTCTACGTCGTCCTGCTCGGCGCCCTCCTCTTCCGCGAGCGGCTGACCGCCGCCAAGGCCGGCTGGATCACGCTGGCCTTCGCCGGGCTGATCCTCGTCTCGGGGGTCACCCCCGGCGACCTCACGGGCGACGGCGCGTACGTCGTGGGCATCGGCCAGGCCCTCCTCGCCGCGCTCCTGTACGGCCTGTCCACCGTGGTGACCAAGCGGATCACCGGCGTACGCCCGCACCTGATCGCCCTCGTCCAGGTCCTCGTCGGCATCCCCCTGCTGCTGCCCTTCGCCGACTTCGCCGCCATGCGCGGCACCGGCGCCGACTGGGGCTGGCTGATCGGCCTCGGCTTCCTGCACACCGGCGTGATGTACGTCCTCATGTACGCCGCCTACGCTCAGCTCCCCACCGCGAAGATCGCCGTCCTCGCGTTCGTCTACCCGGCGGTCGCGATGTTGGTCGACTGGGCGGTGTACGGCCACCACATCGGCCTGGTCCAGGCGCTGGGCGTACCGCTGATCGTGCTGGCGAGCCTGCGGGTCACGCTTCCTCGGCCACGAGCCGCCGCGCCTGCTCCAGGAACAGCCGGGCGTGCGCCGGAAGCCGCTTCCCGGACCGCCACGCCAGCTGCGTGCGAAGCGTGAACGGCGGCTGCCAGTCCAGCCGTACGAGAGAGCCCTCCGCGAGTTCGGCGGCGACCGTCACCTCGGGCAGCAGCGCGCTGCCCAGGCCGGCCGCCGCCGCGCGTTTGGTGGCCTCGATCGTGCCGAACTCCATGAACTGCACGGACGCGTCGAGCGCCGTGAGCTCCCGCTCGAACAGGTCCCGGTAGGCGCAGCCGGGTTCGGTGGCCAGGAGAGGCCGCCCCACCAGGTCGGCGGTGGTGATCTGCGCCTTGCCCGCGAGGGCGTGCCGGGGCGCCGCCACCAGCGCCAGCGGCTCCACCGCCAGCACCTCCGTCTCCAGCCCCGCGTGCCGGGTCTCCTCCTCCATCAGGAACCCGAGGTCGTACGTCCCCTGGCGCAGCGCCTGCCGGGTCTCGTCGCCGAGGGTCGGCCTCAGGGACAGGCGGACCTTCGGGTAGCGGTGGTGGAAGAGTTCCAGCAGCGGCGGCAGCCGGTAGGAGGTCAGCGACTCCATGGTGCCGACGGCGAGCGTCCCGGAGGGCTCCTCCGCGTCGGCGACCGCCGCCCGCGCCTCCTCGGCCAGCTCCCGCATCCGCCGGGCGTACGGCAGCAGCCGCTCGCCCGGCTCGGTCAGCCGGATGCGGCTGCCGAGACGGTCGAAGAGCTCGACGCCGAGGGAGTCCTCCAGGGCGCGGATCTGGCCGGTCACGCTGGACTGGGCGTAGTTCAGCTCCGCCGCGGCCCGGGTGAAGCTGAGCACGGTCGCGACCTTCTCGAAGGTGGCGAGGAGGCGGAGCTCCACGTCAGCTCCCGTCCTGCTTGTCGTCCCCCTTGTTCCCGTTGTTCCCGTTGTTCCCGTCCCTGCCGTCCTCGTCGAGGGACTTGAGGAACTCGGGGTTGTCGTCCGGCGCGACCCACTGCCGCTGCTGCGTCCGGCCGCCGCGGACCCCGGACCAGCCGTCGGCCGCCGGGCTGCGCTTCTTGCCCGCGATCAGCCAGGAGATCGAGCCGACGAGCGGGAACAGCAGGACGAGGATCGCCCACAGCGGCTTGGGCATGTGGCGGATGTCGTCGTCCTTGGTGCTGATGCAGTCGATGAACGCGTACACGCTCAGCGCCAGCGGTACGAGGAACATCAGTACCCGGAGCATGGGGCCTCTCCAGCGAAGTGGTCGTCGGGGCCACGAGCACAGGCCCCAGGTACTGGGTCAGGGTAGCCCCTCGGGGATACTTGACCGCATGGCTTACGACGATCTTCGTTCCCTGCTCAGGGCACTGGAGCGCGAAGGCGACCTCAAGCGCGTCAAGGCAGAGGTCGATCCGTATCTGGAGGTCGGGGAGATCGTCGACCGGGTCCAGAAGTCCGGCGGTCCCGCACTGCTCTTCGAGAACGTGAAGGGCTCCGCGATGCCCCTCGCGATGAACGTCTTCGGCACCGACCGCCGCCTGCTGAAGGCGCTCGGGCTGAAGTCGTACGCGGAGATCACCGAGAAGATCGGCGGGCTGCTGCGGCCCGAGCTGCCGCACGGCTTCGTCGGCGTCCGGGAGGCCTTCGGCAAGCTCGGCGCGATGGCGCACGTCCCGCCGAAGAAGGTGAAGGACGCTCCCGTGCAGGAGGTCGTCCTGCACGGCGACGAGGTGGACCTGGAGCAGCTGCCGGCCCTCTTCACCTGGCCCCAGGACGGCGGCTCCTTCTTCAACCTGGGCCTGACCCACACCAAGGACCCGGAGAGCGGGATCCGCAACCTGGGGCTGTACCGCCTCCAGCGGCACGACCGGCGCACCATCGGTATGCACTGGCAGATCCACAAGGACAGCCGCAACCACTACCAGGTGGCGGCGCGCAGGGGCGAGCGGCTGCCGGTCGCCATCGCCTTCGGCTGCCCGCCCGCCGTGACGTACGCCTCCACGGCGCCGCTGCCCGGCGACATCGACGAGTACCTCTTCGCGGGCTTCCTCGCGGGCAAGCGGATCGAGATGGTCGACTGCAAGACGGTTCCGCTCCAGGTGCCGGCGCATGCGGAGGTAGTCCTGGAGGGCTGGCTGGAGCCGGGGGAGATGCTCCCGGAGGGCCCCTTCGGCGATCACACCGGCTTCTACACCCCGCAGGAGCCCTTCCCTGCCCTCAGGATCGACTGCGTCACCATGCGCCGTCGCCCCCTGCTGCAGTCGATCGTCGTGGGCCGCCCCCCGACGGAGGACGGGCCCCTCGGCCGCGCCACGGAGCGCTTCTTTCTCCCGCTGCTGAAGATCATCGTCCCGGACATCGTGGACTACCACCTGCCGGAGGCCGGCGGCTTCCACAACTGCGCGATCGTCTCGATCGACAAGAAGTACCCCAAGCACGCGCAGAAGGTGATGCACGCGATCTGGGGGGCCCACATGATGTCCCTGACCAAGCTGATCGTGGTCGTCGACTCCGACTGCGACGTCCACGACCTCCACGAGGTCGCCTGGCGCGCCCTCGGCAACACCGACTACGCCCGCGACCTCAGCGTCGTCGAAGGCCCCGTCGACCACCTCGACCACGCCTCCTACCAGCAGTTCTGGGGCGGCAAGGCGGGCATCGACGCGACGAAGAAGTGGCCCGAGGAGGGCTACACCCGTGACGGCGGCTGGCCGGACATGGTCCTGTCGGACCCGGAGACGGCCGAACGGGTGACACGACGTTGGAAGGAGTACGGGCTGTGAGGGTCGAGGCGACGAGGGGAAGCGGCATCGCGGCGGCGAGGCTTCTCCGCCGACGCGGAGGTGGCCCGGTCGATCGCCGCTGGACGGAGTACGGCCTGTGAGCGCCTCCGCCGCCGCGATGCCCCAGCCCGGCAGGGCACGCGCCTTTCTGCGCCTGGTGATGATCGAGCACTCGGTCTTCGCCCTCCCCTTCGCCTACATCGCCTCCCTCACCGCGATGTTCCAGCTGGACAGGAACATCCACTGGGGCCGGCTCCTGCTGGTCACCGTCTGCATGGTCGGCCTGCGCACCTTCGCGATGGCCGTCAACCGGATCATCGACCGCGAGATCGACGCACGGAACCCGCGCACGGCCCACCGCGAACTCGTCACCGGCGCGATGTCGGTGAAGCACGCCTGGACCGGCGCCCTGATCGCTCTGGTGATCTTCCTGGGCGCGGCGGCCCTGCTGAACCCGCTCTGCCTGGCGCTCGCCCCCGTCGCCGTGATCCCGATGGTCGTCTACCCCTACGGCAAACGCTTCACGAACTTCCCCCAGGCCATCCTGGGCCTGGCCCAGGCGATGGGTCCGGTCGGCGGCTGGCTGGCCGTCACCGGCGAGTGGTCCTGGGACGCGGTGATCCTGGGCCTGGCCGTCGGCATCTGGATCGGCGGCTTCGACCTCATCTACGCCTGCCAGGACGTGGAGACCGACCGCGAGATCGGCGTCATGTCGGTCCCGGCCCGCTTCGGCGTCCCGGCCGCGATCTGGGGCGCGCGGGTCTGCCACGCCGTGACCACGGGGCTGTTCGTCTGGTACGCCCTGGCCACCGACGCCGGCGCGTTCTTCTGGTGCGGCCTGCTCATCGTCGCCGGCGCCTTCGTGTACGAGCACACGATCGTCCGCCCGCACGACCTGTCCCGCGTGAACAGGGCGTTCTTCAGCGTCAACGGGTTCATCGGCATAGCCCTGTTCGTGTGCGCGCTGCTGGACCTGTTGGTGCGCGGGCTCACCGTCTGACCGGGCTCACGGTATGAGTGGTGCGGCCGGGGCCGGGCGGCGGCGGAACAGGAACGCCGCCGCCACCCCCGCCACCAGTCCCACCAGATGCCCCTGCCAGCTGACACCGGTCTGCGTCGGGGCGAGGCCCGCCAGTATCGAGCCGCCCCACACCGCGCCGACCAGCAGGCCGACCGCCATGCCGAGCGGGCGGCGCTCGACGAAGCCCGTGACCAGCAGGTAGCCGAACAGGCCGAAGATCAGGCCGGAGGCGCCGGCCGTGTTGGTGGCGGAAGGGGAGACCAGCCAGACACCCAGGCCGTCGGCGACGACTGTCAGCGCGCAGACGGCGGCGAAACGCCGGATGCCGCCCAGGGCCGCGAGGAAGCCGAGGACCAGCAGCGGAACGGTGTTGGCCGCGACATGGGCGAAGCCGAAGTGGATGAAGGCGGCCGGGACGACGTCGACCAGCTCGGAGGGGTCGCGCGGGGTGATGCCGAAGCCGTCCAGGGCGTGGCCGGTCACCGCGTCGACGCCTTCCAGCAGCCACAACAGCGCCACCCAGCCGAGCATCAACTTGGCCGCGGCCTTCGCCCGGTCGCTCCTCGACCACCCCACCCGCGCATCCGACATGGCCATCCCCCACCACTCACTCGTCTTCTCTGGGAACGCCCGGACATCCCGGCCGGTTCCCACCCCGCCGAGCCGGATAGGCTCGGTGTCGTGAACCCAGTCAAGCCAGGAGAGACGCCCCGTACGCCTTGGATCGTAGGGGTGTCCGGCGCTTCCGGCACCCCATACGCCGCTGCCGTGCTGCGCGCGCTCCTGGACGCCGGCGAAAGCGTCGACCTGGTCGTCAGCCGGGCCTCGCGGCTCACGTTGCTCGACGAGACCGGGATCTCGTTCCGGGACGCGCACTGGCGGGACGACCTGCGGGAATGGCTCGCCCGGGGGGCCGACGGGAAGCCCGGCGCCTTCGACGCGGACCTGGACGGCGACCGCGTGCGGTACTGGGCCGCCGGGGACCTGGCCGCCGGGCCGTCCTCGGGGTCGTACCCCGCGAAGGGGATGCTGATCGTCCCCGCCTCCACGGCCTGTGTCGCCGGAGTCGCGCTCGGGCTGTCCAAGGACCTCCTCCAGCGGGCGGCGAGCGTCACGCTCAAGGAGCGCCGGCCGCTCGTCGTCGCCGTACGGGAGACGCCGTTGAACGGGCAGACCCTGCGGCACCTGGTCGCCCTGGACGACGCGGGCGCGAGCGTCGTGCCCGCCTCGCCGGCCTTCTACGCGGGCGCCACCCACATCCAGGACCTGGTCGACTTCGTCGCCGGGAGGGTCCTCGACGCGGCGGGGGTCGCGCACGGGCTCTACCGCCGGTGGGACGGCGAACTCGGCGGCGGCGCACGGCCCGCCTGAGCGGCGTCGGGCGAGCACCGAGCAGCGGTACCAGCACCACCTTCAGGAACTTTCGGACTCTCAGACCTCTTCATCGGAAGGCTCGATCGCATGGACGCGGTGGACAGGCAGCTCATCCAGGCCCTGAGGGAGAACGGCCGGGCCTCCTACGCGGAGCTGGGGCGCCTCGTCGGTCTGTCGGGGCCCAGCGTCACCGACCGCATCAACCGGCTGGAGGCGGCCGGCGTCATCACCGGCTACCGCGCCACGGTGAACGCGGCCTCCCTCGGCCTCGGCGTCACCGCCCTCATCGGCATCTCCCTCTCCGACGCCGCCGACCACGAGGACGTGGCCGCCCGGCTGAAGGACTTCAGCGAGATCGAGGACTGCTGGTTCATCGCCGGCGACGACTCCTTCATGCTCAAGGTCCGGGCGAACGACGTCGACGGCCTGGAGAGGATCATCCGGCGGCTGTCCGGCACCAAGGGCGTCTCCCGGACCCGTACGACCATCGTGCTCTCCACGAAGTGGGAGAACCGGGTCGGGGACCTTCCGGAAGAGGTGTAGGCGCGTTTCAGCGCCGTTCGGGGGCACCACCCGCCCCAAGGGCGGGGGAGTACGGTTACGGAGTCTGTCTACGAGAGGGATGATCATGGACGTCGGGCTCAAGCGCGAGCTGGAGGAGAAGGTCCGCTCCGGTGAGCGGCTGACCCGCGAGGACGGCATCGCGCTGTACGAGTCGGACGACCTGGCCTGGCTCGGCGGGCTCGCCCACGAGGTGCGGACGCGGAAGAACGGCGACGTCGTGCACTTCAACGTCAACCGGCACCTCAACATGACCAACGTCTGTACGGCCTCCTGCGCGTACTGCTCCTTCCAGCGCAAGCCGGGCGAGAAGGACGCGTACACGATGCGCATCGAGGAGGCCGTCAAGCTCGCCAAGGCGATGGAGTCGGAGAACCTCACCGAGCTGCACATCGTCAACGGCCTGCACCCGAACCTTCCCTGGCGGTACTACCCGCGCTCCCTGCGCGAGCTGAAGGCCGCCCTGCCGGACGTCTCGCTGAAGGCCTTCACCGCCACCGAGATCCACCACTTCGAGACCATCTCCGGGCTCTCCGCCTCCGAGATCCTCGACGAGCTGATCGACGCCGGTCTGGAGTCGTTGACCGGCGGCGGCGCGGAGATCTTCGACTGGGAGGTCCGGCAGCACATCGTCGACCACCGCACTCACTGGGAGGACTGGTCGCGGATCCACCGGCTGGCGCACGAGAAGGGGCTCAAGACTCCCTGCACCATGCTCTACGGCCACATCGAGGAGCCGCGTCACCGCGTCGACCACGTCCTGCGCCTGCGCGAGCTGCAGGACGAGACGAACGGCTTCCAGGTCTTCATCCCGCTGCGCTACCAGCACGACTTCGTGGACATGAAGGACGGGAAGGTGCGCAACCGCCTCCAGGCGCGCACCCAGATGGCGACCGGCGCCGAGGCCCTCAAGACCTTCGCCGTCTCCCGCCTGCTCTTCGACAACGTCCCGCACGTCAAGGTCTTCTGGGTGATGCACGGCGTCCAGACCGCCCAGCTCGCGCTCCAGCACGGCGCGGACGACATGGACGGCTCGGTCGTCGAGTACAAGATCACGCATGACGCCGACAACTTCGGCACCCCGAACAAGCTGACCCGCGAGGACCTGCTGGACCTGATCCGCGACGCCGGTTTCCGCCCGGTGGAGCGCAATACCCGGTACGAGATCATCCGGGAGTACGACGGTCCCGACCCGGCGCGCAGGGAGTCGCCGCAGCCGATGCGGGTGTGACCCGAAGGGGCTCCGCCCCTTCGCCTCCGCCAGGGGCTCCGCCCCTGGACCCCGGCTGTGCCCCCCCACCGACTCGGTCGGTGGGAAGCGGGGTACTCGGTGGCCGTGAGCCCCCAGACAACCGCCCCCGAGGACCAGTACACCGCCGCACCCTTCGTCCCCGAGCGGCTCGGCCTCGCCGCCCTGCGCCGTGCGGCGGCGGGCTGTCGCGGTTGCCCCCTCCACCGCGACGCCACCCAGACCGTCTTCGGCGCGGGGGCGGCCGACGCCCGGGTCATGCTCGTCGGTGAGCAACCCGGCGACCAGGAGGACCGCCAGGGCAGGCCCTTCGTGGGCCCTGCGGGGAAACTGCTGGACCGGGCGCTCGCCGAGGCCGGCATCGACCCCGGCGAGGCGTACGTCACCAACGCCGTGAAGCATTTCAAGTTCACGCAGGCCGAACCCCGCAAGCGCCGTATCCACAAGGCGCCGACCCTGCGCGAGATGGCGGCGTGCGGGCCGTGGCTCGCCGCCGAGCTGGCGGTCGTCGAGCCCGAGCTGATCGTGGTGCTGGGGGCGACGGCCGGCAAGGCGCTGCTGGGGTCGTCGTTCCGGGTCACCGAGGCGCGCGGGACGGTGCTGGAGCGGGAGATCCACGGCCGCCCCGAGCGGCTGGTGCCGACCGTGCACCCGTCCTCGGTCCTGCGCTCCGACGACCGAGAGGCCGCCTACCAGGGGCTGGTCGCGGACCTGAAGGTGGCGGCACGCGTCCTGGCCCAGCCCGCGTAATGACTACGATGCTCGGGTGCCGCTTACCTTCACTCTCGACCCCGCCGTCACTCCCGCCCTGCGCGACGGCATCCTCGACCTGTGGACGGACGTCACCAACGCGGGCGGCGCCGTCGGCTTCGTGGCCCCGGTGACGCCGGAGGAGGTCCGGCCCGAGGTGGTCAGACATTTCGCACAGATGGTGGAGGGCCGTACCCGCCTCCTCGTCGGCCACGACGAGGCCGGACAGGTCGCCGCGACCGCCTTCCTCACCCTCAACACGCACCGGCTGATGACCCACTGGCTGTGGCTCTACACGGTGATGGTGCATCCCAAGCACCAGGGCAGGGGCTACGGCCGCGACCTGCTGACCGCCGCCGCCGACGCGGCCCGCACCTTCGACGGGATCGAGGCCATACGCCTCTCCTGCCGGGGCGGCCTCGGCCTGGAGCGCTTCTACACCTCCTGCGGCTACCAGGAGGTCGGCCGGATCCCCGGCGCGATCCGCGTGGCCCCGGGCGACGACCGGGACGACATCCACCTGCTGCTGCCCCTGAGGTGACCGCTCGCACCCCCCTGCAAGATCGGCTCTCTGTCGTGCTTCACTGGACGACGGCCCCTTTTGGAATCGGAAGAGTGGATTGAGATGCTCCGCTACACGTTGATGCGCCTCGGTGTCTTCGCAGGCTGCCTCGTGGCCGTCTGGGGGCTCGTCTACTTCGGTGTGGTCCCGCGTGGCCTCGGCTCCTCCAACGGCATGTGGATCGTCCTGCTCGCGCTGGTGATCTCCGCCCCGATCAGCTTCGTGGCGCTGCGCAAGGAGCGCGACCGCGCCTCGGAGACGGTCGTGCGCCGGGTGGACCGGATGAAGGCCAACCTGGAGGCCAACCGTTCCCAGGAGGACGAGGAGACCGACTCCGCCCCGGCCCAGGGCCAGGCGCCGCAGAGCCAGGCCTCGTAGCTCCGTAGCCTCCACCGACTGCGCGGCCCTCGTCGGTCTCGTGGCCTCCTTGGCCTGATCGACTCCGTGGGCTTCTCGTCGAAGTCGCCCGCCACCGGCCCCCAACTACTCTTGCCCCCATGGGTGCCGTGAAGACCAAGCGGATGCCGCGTGCGGTCCGTGAGCAGCAGATGCTGGACGCAGCCGTGGAGATCTTCGGGCGGCGGGGGTACATGGCCGCGTCGATGGACGAGATCGCCGAACTGGCGGGCGTCTCCAAGCCGTTGGTCTACCTCTACCTGAACTCCAAGGAAGACCTCTTCACCGCCTGCATCCGCCGCGAGGCCAAGGCGCTGGTTCAGGCGGTGCGCGCGGGCGTGCGCGCCGACCTGCCCGCCGACCGCCAGCTCTGGGACGGCCTGCTGGCCTTCTTCGCCCACACCGGGCGGCACCCGCACGCCTGGTCCGTGCTGCACCTCCAGGCCCGTACGCACGGCGAGCCCTTCGCCGCCGAGGTCGCCGCGATGCGCGCGGAGATCGTCGCGTTCGTCACCCAGCTGATCGCCGTCGCCGCCCGCGCCGCCCACCGCGACCCCGACCTCCCCGAGCGCGAGGTGGCCGGTCTGGCCGAGGCCCTGGTCGGCGCCGCCGAGTCCCTCGCCGCCTGGGCCAACACCACCGAGGGCGTCACCGCCCGGCAGGCGGCGACGACCCTGATGAACTTCTCCTGGGCGGGACTGGGCAACCTCATGGGCGGCCGGCCCTGGGCGCCACCGGAGGCATCACCCCTGGGGGCATCACCCCTGGAGGCATCGCCTGCGGAACCATCGTCCGTGGAGGTGGCAGCGCCGCAGGCATGAGCCTCACCCGAGGGGATGCACCCGCCCGCTCACATGCACCCGGGAAGCCTCCCCGGCCCCCCGCAGCTCGAACCGGCTGCCGTCCGCCGCGAAGACCACCGTCCCCGGCAGCAGCACCGGCGCCCGGAACTCCACCCGTACCCGGACCGCCTGCGGGGTGCCGTGGGCGGCGAGGCAGCGGGCCGCGGTCCACATGCCGTGGGCTATGGCGCGGGGGAAGCCGAAGAGACGGGCGGTGAGCGGGTACAGGTGGATCGGGTTGCGGTCGCCGGAGGCGGCACCGTAGCGGCGGCCCACGTCGGCGGCGAGCCGCCACTCGTCGAGGACGGGCAGGGGATCCGGCGCGTGCTGCGCGGGAGGTTCGGCCGGGGGCGTCCGCGCTGTGCGGTGCCGTGCCAGGTAGGTGCTGCTCGACTCCCACACCACCTCGCCCCCCTCCCGCAGCTCCGTGACGACGGACGCCTCGGTGCCGCGTCGGTGCGGGGCCAACCGGTCGACGTACACGGTGAGTTCGTAGCTGCCGGTGGCCGGGAGCGGGCGGTGGCGGGCGATGTCGATCGACGTGTGGACGAGGCCGAGGAGGGGCAGCGGGAAGGCCCGGTCGCTCATCAGGCGCATGGCCAGCGGGAAGCCGAGGACGTGCGGATGGGTCAGGGGCAGGCAGTCCTCGCCGGTCGGGAAGCCGCAGATCCGCTCGTACGCGGCCAGCCGGGCCAGGTCGACGCGCACGCCGGGCAGGAGCAGCCGGACGCGCGGGAAGTCGGCGTCCGGGTGCGGGCGTTTGAACGGGGACCACAGGGCGCCCCGGGCGAGGAGCGGGCCAAGAGCGGGTGGGCTCGTCAAGGTCGGCATCACGCCCCCGGCGGGTTCAGGACGGTCATGGACATCACGCCCCCAGCAGGCTCTGACCGCAGACCCGTACGACCTGCCCGTTGACCGCCCCGGAGGCCGGATGGGCGAGCCAGGCCGTGGTCTCGGCCACGTCGACGGGCAGCCCGCCCTGGGCGAGGGAGTTCATACGGCGCCCCGCCTCCCGGATGAACAGGGGCACCGCGGCCGTCATCCTCGTCTCGATGAAGCCCGGCGCGACCGCGTTCACCGTCACCCCGTGCTCGGCGAGGGCGCGCGGCGCGAGGGCGCGGACCAGCCCGGCGACGCCCGCCTTGCTCGCGCCGTAGTTCGTCTGTCCCGCGTTGCCCGCCAGCCCGGCGATGGAGGCGGTCGCCACGATCCGCCCGCCCGGCCGCAGGGTGCCCTTGGCGAGCAGCGCGTCGGTGGTGCGCAGCACGCTCGCGAGATTGACGTCGAGGACGGAACTCCAGCGCTCGGCGGGCATGTTGACCAGTCGGCGGTCCCGGGTGACGCCGGCGTTGTGGACCAGCACGTCCAGTCCGTTCGGGAGTTCGGCGGCGATGCGTTCGCCCGCGTCGGCGGCCGTGATGTCGAGGGCGAGGGGCGTGCCGCCGAGCCGTTCGGCGACCCTGCGGGCGTCGTCCTCGGCCTGCGGTACGTCGAGGACGACGACCCGGGCGCCGTCCCGGGCCAGCGTTTCGGCGACCGCCTCGCCGATGCCCCGGGCGGCGCCGGTGACGAGGGCGGTGCGGCCGGCGAGGGGACGGTCGCGGTCGGCGGGTTCCCCGGCGCGTCCCGCGCCCACCCCGATCACCTGTCCGCTGACGTAGGCCGACTTGGGCGAGAGCAGGAAGCGCAGGGTGGACTCGGCGGCGGCCGCGTCGGTCAGCCGGACCAGGTTCACCGTCCTGCCCCGGCCGATCTCCTTGCCCAGGGAGCGCGTGAAGCCTTCCAGTGCCTGCTGTACGGCGGCCTGGTGGTGGTCCTCGGGATCGAGCGGCGCGCCCAGCACCACGATCCGCCCGGACGCCGCGATCGACCGCACGACCGGGTGCAGGGCCGCGTGCACCTCGGCGAGTGTGTCGACGTCGCGGACACCGGTGGCGTCGAGGACGACGGCGGCGGGACGGCCGGTGCCCAGGGGGAGTCCCGTTCGGGTCAGGACGGGCGCGAGGTCGAGGGCGGAGGAGCCGGCCGTGAGGTGCAGCAGGTCGCCGTCGAGGGAGGGGTGTGCGGGGGACCAGCGCCTGAGTGCCGCCGGTTGCGGGAGGCCCAGCCGCCGGGTGAGGAAGCGGCCGGGTGCGGTGGCGGTGAAGCTCAGATAGCGGTCGGCCACGTCCAACTCCTAGCGGTTCCGGTAGCTGTGCCACGTTCTTACTCTGGAGTAAGGTTACCGGCGGTAAGCCTACGTCAAAGGTGAGGAGCAGGTCGAGATGAGCCCCGTGAAACGGCCGGAGGTCCGGCGCGTCGCGATCATCGGCGGCAGCCGCGTGCCGTTCGCCCGCTCCGACGGCCCGTACGCCACCGCCTCCAACCAGGAGATGCTCACGGCGGCCGTGGACGGCCTCGCGGTCCGCTACGGGCTCGACGTCCCCGGCGTCGTGGGCGAACTGGTCGCCGGCGCCGTCCTCAAGCACAGCCGCGACTTCAACCTCGCCCGCGAGACCGTCCTCGGCTCGAAACTGGACGCACGCACCCCGGCGTACGACATCCAGCAGGCCTGCGGGACCGGGCTGCAGGCCGTCGTCGCCGCCGCCAACAAGATCGCCCTCGGCCAGACCGAGTCGGCGGTCGCGGGCGGCGCCGACACCGCCAGCGACGCCCCGCTGGGCGTGAACGACCGCCTGCGCCGCATCCTCCTCGAAGCCCGCCGCGCCGGGTCGACGGGCGCCCGCCTCAAGGCCCTGGCGAAGATCAGACCCACCCATCTCGTCCCCGACATCCCGCGCAACGCCGAGCCGCGCACCGGCCTGTCGATGGGCGAGCACGCGGCGGTCACCGCCCGTGTGTGGGGCATCGGCCGCGAGGCCCAGGACGAACTGGCGGCGGCCAGCCACCAGCGGCTGGCGGCCGCCTACGAGCGCGGCTTCTTCCAGGACCTGGTCGTCCCCTTCCGCGGCCTCGACCGCGACCAGAACCTGCGCCCCGACTCGACGGCGGACAAACTCGCGCGGCTCAAGCCGGTGTTCGGCCTCGACGCCCCCGACCCTACGATGACCGCGGGCAACTCGACCCCGCTGACGGACGGCGCGGCCGTGGTGCTCCTGGCCTCGGAGGAGTGGGCCGACGCGCGCGGCCTGGAGCCGCTCGCCTACCTGACCGCGTACGAGACGGCCGCCGTGGACTTCGTGCGCGGTGACGTCGCCGGTGGCGAGGACGGACTGCTGATGGCGCCCGCGTACGCCGTGCCGCGCATGCTGGAGCGCGCCGGTCTCCTCGTCGACGACTTCGACCTGGTCGAGATCCACGAGGCGTTCGCCTCCCAGGTGCTGGCCACACTGGCGGCCTGGGAGAAGCGCGGCTTGGCGCCGGTCGACCGGGACCGCCTGAACGTGGCGGGTTCCTCCCTCGCGACCGGCCACCCCTTCGCGGCGACCGGCGCCCGCATCGTGGCCACCCTCGCCAAGCTGCTCGCCGAACGCGAGGGCCCCGCGCGCGGCCTGATCTCGATCTGCGCGGCGGGCGGCCAGGGAGTGACAGCGGTTCTCGAACGGGCCTGAGCCCACCCGGGTCCGGCGCCGGCGAAGGTCAGCGCCGGCCGGGACGCCTGCTGAGGAACAACGCCACCAGACCGACGAACATCAGCAGCGGGACCGCGGCGACGGCGACGGAGCCGGCGTCCACCACCCGCTGCTGGAGAGCCGGCAGGTGCGCCATGGAGAAGACGCCCGTGCACACGCACCACACCCCGAACAGCCGGGGCCGGCCGACGTACGTGAACCGGGACGGTGCCCGACCGGTGAGGACCGACACGCACCCCGCCAGAACGAGCACGCACCCCAGCGCGAAGGCGGTGTAATCCACGATCTTGTGCACGCCCGTACCCCTCTTCCTCACCCTGCCGTGAAGGGAGTGTGCGACCCGAACCCGTCAAGACAGGGCAACGCCCGATCAAAATCGGCACGCCGCTGACCTGGGAACGGGCGCGCGGCAACGAACTTGAACGCCCCTCACATAACCCCCGAGGTTGCACAGCCCCGACCCCAGACCATCCCCGAAAACGCACATACCCCCCACGACAACGCCGTACGATCTCCCACCTAACCGGTGGTAACCCCTTTCTTCGGGGTCAACCGGTGAACGCCTCGACATGCGAGGCACGTACCTCTATGCAGCAAGCAGTTCCTCCAGCTGCACGCCCAGGGAGCCGCCCGTGTCCACGTACTCCACCTCCGCAGACTTCGACGCTCCCCCCGCCCTCGTGGAACCCGAGACGCGCCGGCTGGACGGCGCCGTACGGGAGGCGTCCGTACCGGCGTTCGCCCGACCGGTGACGTACGGGTCGCTCGCCGACCTGCCCTTCGAGAACGCGGACACGGCACCGGACGCGGTCGTGCTCAGCCGCAAGGGTCAGGACGGCACCTGGACGGACGTGACGGCGGAACGATTCGCCGCCCAAGTGCACGCCGTGGCCAAGGGGTTGGTAGCCGAGGGCCTGATGCCGGGCGACCGGATCGCCATCATGGCCCGGACGACCTACGAGTGGACGCTGCTCGACTTCGCCGCCTGGGCGGCCGGCCTGGTCACCGTCCCCGTCTACCCCACCTCCTCCGTCTTCCAGACCCGCTGGATCCTCCAGGACTCCGGCGCGGTCGCCCTGGTCACCGAGACGGTCGGACAGGCGGCGGCCATCGGCCCCGAGCGCGACCGGCTGCCCGACCTGCGGCACATGTGGGTGATGGAGAAGGGCCACGTGGAGCGCCTCGCCGAACTGGGCGAGCACACCCCCGACGCCGAAGTCGACATCCGCCGGGGAATGCTGGTCCCCGACACCCTCGCCACACTCATCTACACCTCCGGCACCACCGGCCGCCCCAAGGGCTGCGCCCTCACCCACGGCAACTTCTTCGCCGAGGTCGACAACGCGATCGAACTCCTCTACCCGATCTTCAAGTCGACCACCGAGGACCTCTCCGTCCTCCTCTTCCTCCCCATGTCCCACGTCTTCGGCCGGATGGTCGCCATCGCCTGCGTCCGCGCCCGCGTCCGCCTGGGCCACGCCCCGAGCCTCAAGGCCGACGAGCTCCTCCCGGACCTGGCCGCGTTCAGACCCACCTGCCTCCTGGCGATCCCCTACATGCTCGAAAAGATCTTCAACACGGCCCGGGCGAAGGCGGAGGCGGGCGGCAGGCTCAGCTCCTTCGACCGCGCCGTGAACACGGCCATCCGCTACGGCGAGGCCGTCGAGGCCCAGAAGACCGGCAGCGGCCACGGCCCCGGCGCCACCCTCCGCGCCGCCCGCACCTTCTACGACCCGCTGGTCTACCGCCGTATCCGCAACGCCATGGGCGGCCGCGTCCGCCACGCGATCTGCGGCGGCTCCCCCCTGGGCCGCCGCCTCGCCGCCTTCTACCTCGGCGCCGGCATCGAGATCTACGAGGGCTACGGCCTGACGGAGACGACGGGCGCGTCGACGGTGACACCACCGCTCAAGCCCCGTCTGGGCACGGTGGGCTGGCCCCTCCCCGGCACGAAGATCCGCATAGCGGCCGACGGCGAGATCCTCGTCGCCGGCGACCACGTCCTGCGCGGCTACTGGGACCCGGCGGCCGGAGGAGTGGTCCCGGCGGCCCCCGACGGCTGGCTGGCCACCGGCGACATCGGCGAACTGGACGACGAGGGCTACCTGACCATCACCGGCCGCAAGAAGGAAATGATCATCACGGCGGGCGGCAAGAGCGTGGCCCCCGCCCCCCTGGAGAACTGGCTGCGCTCCCACCCCCTGATCTCCCAGTGCCTGGTCCTCGGCGACGGCCGCCCCTACGTCTCCGCCCTCATCACCCTCGACCCCGACGGCCTGACCCACTGGCGCCAGATGAACGGCAAGCACCCGGTACCGCCGAAGCTGCTGATCGACGACGAGGAACTCAACGCCGTCCTCCAACGAGCGGTCGACGAGGCCAACAAACTGGTCTCCCGCCCCGAGTCCATCCGCCGCTTCGCCGTCCTCCCCCGGGACTTCTCCGAAACGGAGGGCCACCTCACCCCGTCCATGAAGCTGCGCCGCGAGGCGATCATGCGGGACTTCGCGGACGCGGTGGAGAGCCTGTATCCGCGGTAATGCGTTCGCGCACCGCCCGCCCGGCCGGGGAGGATGCCGTCCGTGAACGGCATCGACTTCTTCCACTACCCGTGGGCCGAGAACCCGTCGTCACCGCTCTGGGGCATCCGGGTCGACGGCACGGACCTGCGCGAGTACGCGGCGGAGGCGACGCGTGACTTGTGGCGGGCTCAGCTGGAGGGGGAGTTCGAGGAGCCCGAGATCGAGGAGCACGTCCGGAACCAGCACGACGGCCTCGGCGTACCGGACTTCGCCGACCGTCCCGACCACTTCCTCACCGCGGCCGACAGCGCCCCGCTCCTCGGCTGTCCCTGCGGCATCTGGGGCTGCTGGCCCCTCATGGCCCGGATCACGGCATCCCCCACGACGGTCACCTGGTCGTCCTTCCGCCAACCCCACCGCAAGCAGTGGGGCGAGCTGCGGATCGGCCCGTTCACCTTCGAACGGGGGGCGTTCGAGGTGGCGCTGACGGCACCGGCGGTGCTGGGGGAGGACCCGTGGAGGGGGGCCTGACCCGGTTTGGGCTTCAGCGGTTGGCGGAGTCCGAGAACGGGCCTGCCTTAAATCGTTGGTGTGGGACCTGGTGGCCCTTGTAACTTGGCATCGCGACCGCGCCTGACGATGCGCCCGGCTGCGGCTACTTCCCTCTGACAACCAAGTGACGCCGCCGCCCCTTTTGATCTCGGCAGGCGCGGGCGTCTTCGCCCCGTCGGACCTGTTGCCCGGGGCCGCCCAAGTTTTCTTTGAATCCGGGGGGATTCGCTGCCTCGTCACACCCCACGCGTCTCCAAGATCTGGCCCGAGATGCTCGTGGCCCCGCACGTCTCGGCGGCCGCCCGCTCCCTGCCCTCACCACGGCCCCATCACGGGCCTGCCACGCCGGACTTCCGCACCTACGAGGGCGGCCCGGCTTTCGTCAGGGAGCCCCGCGAAGAGCTCTTCCTCCTGGCGGTCGGCAACTTCGTCTCCCAGCGGACCTTCTACGAGAGCGGTGAGGAGCGGGACGACCGGTACGCCCGTCTCGTCGGTGAACTCGCCGTCCAGGACCCCGTGTGGACGGCCGGCCTGCTGCGCTGGCTGCGCGGCGAGGGCAACATGCGCACGGCGTCCCTGGTGGGCGCCGCCGCGTACGTGCGGGCCCGGCTCGAGGCCGGAGCGTCCGAAGGCCCGTCCAACCGGTCCGTGATCGACTCGGTGCTCCAGCGCGCCGACGAGCCCGGCGAGCTGCTCGCCCACTGGATCTCGGCGTACGGGCGGACCGTGCCGCAACCCGTGAAGCGGGGCATCGCCGACGGCGTACGGCGGCTGTACACGTCCCGGTCCCTGCTCAAGTACGACACCGCGTCCAAGGGCTTCCGCTTCGGCGACGTGCTCAACCTGGTGCACGCCTCCCCCGACCCGGACAAGCCCTGGCAGGGCGCGCTCTTCCGGTACGCCCTGGACCGCCGCCACCACCCGGAGCAGGCGGTACCGCCGGCCTCCGACCATCTGCTGACCGCCCATCGGGCGCTGATGGAGTCGGCTGCGGACGAGCGGCGGGCGGTGGTGACCGGGCCGGGCGGCCCCGAGCGGCTGGCCGAGGCCGGCATGACGTGGGAGGCCCTGGCGGGCTGGCTGCACGGACCGATGGACGCCGCCGTCTGGGAAGCCGTGATCCCCACGATGGGGCCGATGGCGCTCCTGCGGAACCTGCGGAACTTCGACGAGGCGGGGGTCTCGGACGAAGTCGCGGCCCGGGTCGCCGCACGGCTCTCCGACGCCTCCGAGGTGGCCCGGTCCCGGCAGTTCCCCTTCCGCTACCTGGCCGCCCACCAGCACGCGCCGTCGCAGCGCTGGGCGGCCGCGCTCGAACGGGCACTGGGCCACTCCCTGGCCAATGTTCCGCCCCTGCCCGGCCGGACTCTGATCCTGGTGGACCGGTCCGACTCCATGTTCTGGGACACCGTCTCCGAGCGGTCCAAGCTGACGCGGGCGGACGCGGCGGCCGTGTTCGGCACCGCGCTGGCCATGCGTGCCGCGCAGGCGGATCTCGTGGAGTTCGGCTGGAACAGCGCACAGGTGCCGTTCGAGCCGGGCGAGCCGGTGCTCGAGGTGCTGAAACGGTTCCACAGTCTCGGAGGCACCCAGACCACGAAGGCGGTGCGGACCCATTACCGGGCGCACGACCGGGTCCTGATCGTCACCGACGAGCAGGCGGCCCCCTACGGCCCCGACGGCCCCGGCAGGCCGACCGAACCGGTCCCGGCCGACGTCCCGGTCTACACGTGGAACCTGGCGGGGTACCGGCCCGCCCACGGTCCCACCGGCCCCCACCGGCACACCTTCGGCGGCCTCACGGACGCCTCGTTCCGCATGGTCGGCCTCATCGAGGCCGGCCGCGAGGCCACTTGGCCATGGACCGCTGAGTCGGCCTGATCCGAAGGACACGGCCTAAGTGGTCGCACTGGTAAGTCCTTCAGGGGTGCTCATGCTGCCAGCGCAACGGAGGCTTCTTCTTGGTGATCGGCGGTGTACCGGTCGAGCCTGGCGAGCAGATCGTCCAGGTCGGAGGTGGTGAACTTCCACTGGAACGGCTGTGCCGTGGCGTTGTAGCGGTCTTCGAACGCTCGGAGCCGGTCCTCGACTTCGGTCAGGTCGGTGAAGTCGTTGGGTGAGACGACCTTGCGCTGCACGACGGAGAAGTAGATCTCTACCTGGTTCAGCCAGGAGGCGTGCACTGGGGTGTGGACCAGCACCGCGTTCGGGAACGCGGCGGTCTGCCGGTCGGCGGCCTTCTTCCCACGGTGGGAGGAGCCGTTGTCCACGATCCAGAACACGCGCTTGGCACTGGCATAGGGCTCCTGGTTCATGACCCGGGTGACCAGGGCCATGAACGGGTCGATGCCGGTCCTGGGCTCAGTGCGGCCGAACACTGTCGCGTGGTGAACGTCGTAGGCGACCAGGTAGGACAGTGCGCCGCCGCGGCCATAGGTGTGGTTGACGCGCATCGCGCGGGCCTGGCCGGGGGCGAGGGTGGGGTGGCAGCGGCAGCGGGCCTGGATGGAGGTCTTCTCGTCGGCGCTGATGACGAACTCGTCCGCGCCGAGGGGTTCGCCGTTCCAGGTGCGGGCGTACAGGTCCAGAACGCGCTCGGCCTTGGGACGGAAGTCGGGGTCGGTGACAAAGATCCAAGAGCGGTGCTGCCAGGGCTTGAGTGCGTCCCGCGCGAGCCAGCGGCGCACGGTGGAGGCCGACAAGGAGGGCGCGATGCCGCGCTTTACGGCCTCGCGGGCCAGTTCGGGGGTGGTCCAGCGGGACAGTGGCGCGCCGGTCTCGGCGGGCAGCTGGCAGGCGAGGGCCTTGACCTGGGTAGCCTGCAGCGAGGTGAAGGTGGGCGGGCGTCCGGTGCGCTTACGGTCGGCCAAGCCGGGCATGCCCTGCTCAGCGAAGCGGCTCCGCCAAGTGCGCACGGTGTCTACGTGCACACCAACCCGCTCGGCTATCCGCGCGTTCGGCAGCCCGCGGGCCGCGTGCAGCACGATCTGTGCGCGCACCCGCAGCCGGTGCTCGGTCTTGTGGCCCCTGGCTGCCTTCTTCAACCGGTGCAGCTCGGTATCGGTCGGGGATATCGGGCGGGCGGTGGCAACGGGCATGGCAGGCAAGCCGATTTCCGGAGCCGCCCAGTCAACCTCGCAGGTCAGACAGGTCCTGGTCGCTGAGACTGAGATCGTTCGCGGCGAGGTTCTCCTCTAGGTGATCGAGTGAACCAGTGCCCGGAATCGCCAGCAGCGAGGGCGAGGTCGCCAGCAGCGAGGCGAGGTGCACCTGCGTGGCGGTCGCGCCCAGGCGAACTGCCACCTTGTCCAGCCGTTCGGTGTCCAGCGGACTGACACCACCGCCGAGCGGAAAGTACGGCACGTACGCGATACCCGCTTCCTCGCATTCCGCCAGCAGCCCCATGTCACCTGTGTGACGGTTCTGCACCGCCGCGACAGGCGCGATCTCCCGGGCCTCGGCGAACTGGAAGGCGTCGACGTTACTGACGCCCAGGTGCCGGATCAGCCCCTCCGCGCGGAGCTCGGCCAGCACCGCGAAGCGTTCGGCGATCGCCTCGCCGCCTGGCCCGGTCATCCCGCCCACCCGCAGATAGACCAGGTCGAGCCGGTCCAGCCCAAGAGAGCGCAGGTCCGCCTCGACCAAGCCGCGCAGCTGATCAGGCGTCGCCTGCCCACTGGGCACACCGTCTGGCGTGGGCAGTGGCCCGACCTTCGTCGCGATCACCAGATCGTCACGGTACGGGGACAGCGCCCTACGGATAAGCTCGTTGGCCCGCACCGTACCCCTGCGGTAGAAGTCGGCCGTGTCGATGTGGTTCACGCCCAGTTCCACGGAGCGCCTGAGCACCGCGATGCCGTTCTCAGGATCTCGTGGCGGGCCGTCAAAGGTGTTTGCTGCCAGGCGCATCGCGCCGAAGCCGAGCCGGTTGATGGTCAGGTCCCCGCCGAGGGAGAAGGTCTTGATCGTCATAAGGCTTATGGTGTCCACCGCCATGACGTCCCTGCGAGCTTGTGGCAGCTTGCTGCCAGACTTGAGGTATGCGGAACGAGCAGGTGTTCTCCGTCCGAGGGGACACAGAGCTGATCGAGCGTGCCGGCCATCTCTTCGAGTCCGCGCAGGCCGAGTTCCTGTGCGCCGCCCGAGACCTCAAGACCTTCTCGCAGCCACAGGCCAGGGCCGCGATCCGCAACCGGATGCGCGCTGCGCACTCCCCGGACTTCATCCCTCGCAAGCTGCTCAGCCCGGTCGCGCTCGCTGACGAGGAGGCCCGCGCGCATCTACGGCTGGTGCAGAACAAAGGAGCTCTCGTCCGGATCAGCGGCTCGCGACTGCCGCACGAGACCATCATCATCGACCGGCGGGTGATGATCCTCGCCGGCGCAGAGACCCCTACCGGCCGCGAATACACCGTGACGACGTCGCAGATCCTGGTCGACGGCGTCCACTCGCTGTTCCAAGCGATCTGGGACACCGCCGTCGGTCCCGACACGTATCTGCGGAAGAACATCCCCCACCTCGATGCTGACGGCCGCGTGATCCTCAAAGCCCTCGGTTCGGGACTCACCGACGAATCAGCCGCCAAACAGCTCGGCCTTTCGCTACGCACCTACCGGCGGCGCGTGGCCGAACTGATGGTCAAGCTAGAGGCCAACTCCCGCTTCCAGGCCGGGCTGCGCGCGGGTGAGCTGGGGCTACCCCGCTGAGACCATAGTCATCACACCCCTGCAGGGTCTGTACACCTGAGCACCTCGGTATACGTAAACAACCGTCGCGTCAACCCCCGAATAACTTCCGGAGCCGACCACT
>NZ_JBNCAQ010000040.1:0-90429 GCF_049808595.1 Streptomyces aurantiaciflavus
GGGGTCGATGACGTCGTCGACCAGGCCGCGTTCGGCCGCGTAGTAGGGGTGCATCAGCTCGGACTTGTACTCCTTGACCATGCGGGCCCGCATGGCCTCGGGGTCCTCGGCCTCGGCGATCTGGCGGCGGAAGATGACGTTGGCGGCGCCCTCGGCGCCCATCACGGCGATCTCGTTGGTCGGCCAGGCGTAGGTGAGGTCCGCCCCGATGGACTGGCTGTCCATGACGATGTAGGCACCTCCGTACGCCTTGCGCAGGATCAGGGAGATCCGGGGCACGGTCGCGTTGCAGTAGGCGTACAGCAGCTTCGCGCCGTGGCGGATGATTCCACCGTGCTCCTGGTCGACGCCGGGCAGGAAGCCGGGGACGTCCAGAAGAGTGATGATCGGGATGTTGAAGGCGTCGCACATCTGCACGAAGCGGGCGGCCTTCTCACTGGCCTCGATGTCCAGCACACCGGCCAGGGTCTGCGGCTGGTTGGCGACGATCCCGACGACCTGCCCGTCGAGTCGCGCGAGGGCGCAGATGATGTTGCGCGCCCACCGCTCGTGGACCTCGAGGTACTCGCCGTCGTCGACGATCTCCTCGATCACCTTCGTCATGTCGTACGGGCGGTTGCCGTCCGCCGGGACCAGGTCGAGCAGGACGTCCGAGCGGCGGTCGGCCGGGTCGGTGCACTCCACTCGCGGCGGGTTCTCGCGGTTGTTCTGCGGCAGGAGGGAGAGGAGGTAGCGGACCTCCGCGATGCAGGTCTCCTCGTCGTCGTAGGCGAAGTGGCACACACCGGAGGTCTCGGCGTGCACGTCGGCGCCGCCCAGGCCGTTCTGGGTGATCTCCTCACCGGTGACGGCCTTGACCACGTCCGGGCCGGTGATGAACATCTGCGAGGTCTCACGGACCATGAACACGAAGTCCGTCAGCGCCGGGCTGTAGGCGGCGCCGCCCGCGCACGGACCGAGCATCACACTGATCTGCGGGATGACGCCGGAGGCCCTGGTGTTGCGCTGGAAGATGCCGCCGTAGCCGGCCAGCGCCGAGACACCCTCCTGGATCCGGGCGCCCGCGCCGTCGTTCAGCGACACCAGCGGCGCACCGGCCGCGATGGCCATGTCCATGATCTTGTGGATCTTCGTGGCGTGGGCCTCGCCCAGCGCACCGCCGAAGATACGGAAGTCATGGGCGTAGACGAAGACCGTACGGCCCTCCACCGTGCCCCAGCCGGTGATGACACCGTCGGTGTACGGCTTCTTCGCCTCCAGGCCGAAACCGGTCGCCCGGTGCCGGCGCAACTGCTCGACCTCCTGGAAGGACCCCGCGTCCAGGAGCAGCTCGATACGCTCCCGGGCGGTCAGCTTGCCCTTGGCGTGCTGCGCCTGGGTCGCCTTCTCGCTCGGCCCGGCCAACGCCTGCGCACGGATCTCGTGCAGCTCGGCCACGCGCCCGCGCGCGTCCGCGGGCTCCACGCTCGGCTCACCCGTCGTCTCTTCCAAAACGGTCATGTAGTGACCTTACGAAGCCCGCCAAGGAAACCGAGACGTCGACTCCGTACAGTCTCCGACGCGTTTTCCTGGTACCCCTGAACAGAACCCGGGGGGCGTGCAGGCATTCCGACTGCTCAGAGGGCGTGGCCGTTGTGGGGGTCGCACAAAGCTCCACGGCGAGACACAGTTCACATCCCTCGGCGTGGCGCGCCGCCCGGACGGGTGACGGGACGAGCCCAGCCCGCCCCGGGCCGGGCTGCGGAGGCGACTGGAACGAGCCGTCGACGACACGGCCCCGATGATGTTGAACATTGAACGGAATAGGTCTAGGGTCACTCCCGTTGAGGTAGTTAAACATTCAACATCATCGGTCTCGCATCGATCCGTCCCCCAAGGAGCACGTCATGGGCATCTTCGGCCGCAAGAACACCACCGAGCCCGTCGAGTCCCCCGCCGCCACCGCCGTGAACCCGGAACTCGCCGCCCTGACCGGCGACTACACGATCGACGCCGCCCACTCGACGATCGGCTTCGTCGCCCGGCACGCGATGGTCACCAACGTCAAGGGCAAGTTCAACGACTTCACCGGCTCCCTGCACCTGGACGGCACCGACCCGTCGAAGTCCACCGCCACCATCGACGTCACGATGGACAGCATCGACACCGGGTCCGCCGACCGTGACGGCCACCTGAAGAGCTCCGACTTCTTCAAGATCGAGGAGTTCCCGGAGATGACCTTCCGCTCCACCAGCGCGGAGGCGCTCGGCGGCGACGACTACCGCATCACCGGCGACCTGACCATCCTCGGCGTCACCAAGCCGCTCACCATCGATCTGGAGTTCAACGGTTCCGCCAAGGACCCGTTCGGCAACGAGCGCGTCGGCTTCGAGGGCAAGGCGGAGATCCTGCGCTCCGAGTGGGGTCTGACCTGGAACGCGGCGCTGGAGACGGGCGGTGTCCTGGTCTCCGACAAGATCAAGCTGAACTTCGACATCTCGGCGATCAAGAACGCCTGACGCCGGGCCGACGCCACGGTCCCGCGCCTCGCTCGTTGACCAGGGCGCCCCTGCCGGCACGGCCGGGGATCCCCCACACAGGAGGCGCCATGAGCACCAGGACAGGGCCACAGCACTACCCGGGCGCGAACCGCGACCACTGGTACCAGGACGACTTCGACGGCGCCCGCATGGAGGTCAACGTCGTCGTCCTGCACACCACGGAGGGCCGCTCCCTCCCCGACTACGGGGGCGGCGCCTCCGCGCCCAACCTGACGGCGGTCCCCGACCTCGCCGCCAAGAAGCTGAAGTGGTACCAGCACTTCGACATCGACATCTCCTCGCGGGCCCTCGTCAACAGGCCCGGCGGCGTCGAGACGAACACCCTGAACGTCTGCCAGGCCGAACTGGCCGGCACCTGCGACCCCGCGCTCCACACCAAGTGGCAGCAGAGCGGCAAGGCACACGTCTACTGGCCGAAGGCCCCGGACTGGGCCCTGCTCGGCGTCGCCCGTTTCCTGTCCTGGATGCACACCCAGCACGGCGTCCCCCTGCGCGGCCCGGCCCTGTGGCCGCCGTACCCGAAGTCCGCCGGGAACGGCGCCGGCCAGCGGATGAGCGGGGCCCGGTGGAACGACTTCCGGGGAGTGTGCGGACACATGCACGTGCCGGAGAACGCGCACGGGGATCCGGGAGCGATCGACTTCGAGAGGCTGATGGAGTTCGCGAAGGAGGCCGCGAAAGGCTGACAGCCCCTCATGGACGGCCGGCCGCGGCCTCCAGCCTGGCCACGACAGCCGCGACGTGCACCGCTCGCCGATGCGGGGACCGGGCCCGGAGCACACCCAGCATCGCGAGGTACCGGTCGGTCCGGCCGAGCCCCTCGAAGACCGCCCTGGCCCGCGGACTGCGTTCCAGGGCGGCCAGGAGGTCCTCGGGGACGGTGGCGTCCTGCTGGGACGCGTACGCCGCCGCCCACCGCCCGTCGGCCCGCGCCGCCGCCACCTCCGCGAGACCACCGGGCCGCATCCGGCCGGCGGCGGTGAGCTCCTCGACCCGCCGCACATTGACCGCCGACCAGAGGCTGCCCGGCCTGCGCGGTGTGATCCGCTGCAGGAAGAACGAGCCGTCGAGTCCCTTGCGCTGTCCGGTGATCCAGCCGTGGCACAGCGCCATGTCGTTCACCTCGGCAGCCGTCACGGAGGTCGTTGCGGCCCCCTTCTTGGCCACCCTGACCCAGAGGCCCGGGTGAGGAGCGGGGTGGGCGCTGAGCCAGGCGTCGAGGGCGAGGGCGGAGGGGAAGGGGAGGGAGACCGGGGGGATGGGGTCGTCTGCTGCGGTCATGGGGGCACCATAGGAGCGGTATAGGCCGGAGACTGTCCTGACGGCGGGCTGCCGGCCGGGCGGACCGGGGACGGGGGCGGGCTGGTGTCCGACGGGGACTACTTCGACTTCCGGGACGGTGTGTTCCTCGGTCCGGTCACCGGTGCGGCACGCGGGGCGCCGTGGGGCGGCGCGGTGTCCAACCTGCTGGGCGCGCCGGCCGTGTTCACCGGCCGGGACCAGGAGAGCGACCAGCTGCTGGGCGTGCTCGATCCGGGCGGCGGTGGCCATGTCGCCGTCTCCTCCCTCGCGGGACTGGGCGGGGTCGGCAAGACCGCCCTCGCCCTGCACGTGGCGCACACGGCACGGCAACGGGGGTGGTTTCCCGGCGGGGCGCTCTTCGTCGACATGCGGGGGTACGACGAGGTCCCGGCTACGGCCGATCACGCAGTGCTGTCGTTGCTGCGGACTCTGGCCGGACCGGGACAGTTGGACACCGGCGACGACCTGTACGGGCGGTACCGTGCCGAACTCGCCCGCCGCGAACCGGTGTTGATCGTGCTCGACAACGTCTGCGACCCGGCGCAGGTCACGCCACTGCTGCCCGGGGAGGGCACCGGCCACCGGGTCCTGATCACCTCGCGGGACGTCCAGGACTCCCTGCCGGTACGGCAGTTCACGATCGGAGCGCTGGAGCCCGAGGACGCCTGTCTGCTGGTGGACCGATCCCTGCGTCAGCACGATCCCGGGGACCGGCGGGCCACCGACGAACCGGACGCGGTGCGTGAACTGGCCGAGCTGTGCGGGCACCTGCCCCTCGCCCTGCTGATCGCGGCGGCGCTGCTACGACGCCGTAGGCCGCGCCCGGTCACCACGCTGACCGCGGAGCTGCGGGCCGCGGCCGACCGGGTGCGGACGCTGCGGTTCGGGGATCTCGCGGTACGGCCGGTGTTCGACGTGATGTACCGGCGGCTGGAGCCGGAAGCGGCGCGCGTGCTGCGGGCGTTGGCGCATGCTCCGACTCCGGACGTGTGGGTGGGGTCGGCGGTCGCGCTCACCGGTATGGGGCAGGAGGAGCTGAGCCCCCTTCTGGAGGACCTGGTCGCCGCGTCGCTCCTGACGACGGCTCCCGGTGGGGCGTACTGGCGGATGCACGACCTCGTCCAGCTGTACGTGCGCAACGTCTCGGCCGAGGACCCGGGCACGGCAAGGGAGGCCGACGGCGCCCGGGAACGGCTCATGTCCTTCTCCGGGCTCGCCGTGCTGTCCGCCGTCGAACACCTCCGCCCCCATGCACCGGACACCGGGCCCGACCTGTTCGAAGGCAACTACCAGCATGCGCTGAGCTGGCTCGATCTGGAGCGACAGACCCTCATCGGTCTGACGCAGTGGACGGACACGGACCCGCCGGGGCTGGCGGAGAAAGCCATGACACTGGCGCTCGCCCTCCAGCCGTATCTGCAACTGCGCCGGTCCTTCGACGACTGGCTGAAGGTGGTGGTGGCCGCGCTCCGCACCGCCCAGCGCCTCGGCGACCACGGAGCCACGGCGGCGGCGGGCCAGTCGCTCGCGGTGTGCCTGAACGGCCTCGGCCGGGGCGAGGAGGCCGTCGGTCTTCTGCGGTTGGCGCAACGGGCGTTCGCCGTGCTGGGGAAGCAGAACGCCGAAGGGAGATGCTGGGGCGACCTCGGAGCCGTGCTGCACAGCCTGGGCCGGTACGCGGAGGCGCTCGACGCACAGGAGCAGAGCCTGCGTCTCTTCGGCGCGCTGGGTGATCGCCGCCGCGCCGCCATGACGCTGACCAACCGGGGCGCCACGCTCGGCGCTCTCGGCCGTCTCGACGAGGCCCATGAGGCTGTGACCCAGGCACTGGGCATCCACGTCGACGCGGGCGACAAACCCGCGGAGGCGCCCACGCGAGGGATCCTGGGCACGCTCCGGATGACGGCCGGCCGTGCCGAGGAGGCCGCCGACGAGTACCGGCACGCCGCACGACTCTACGGAGACCTCGGCGACTGGCACGGCGCTGCGGCATCGTGTCTGAGCCTGGGTCACGTCCTCCGTTCCCTGGGCCGCGACGAGGAGGCCGCGGAAGCCTTCGAGGCGGCGGCCGAGGTCTACCACCACGCCGGCGCCGCGAGCGAGGCAGCCGAGGCCCGGCACGAGGCCGAAAGTCCTGGACACGGATCGGGCCGCTGACCCAGGATCCTTGGCATGATCCGAGACGCCACGAAGGACGACATCCCCGAGATCCGCGCGATGATCCGCGAACTCGCCGACTACGAACGGGCCGTCGAGCAGGCGCGGGCCACGGAGGAGCAGCTTCGGGAGGCGTTGTTCGGGGAGCGGCCCGCGGCGTACGCGATGATCGCGGAGGATGACGCGAGCGGGGAGGTCGTGGGGTACGCGCTGTGGTTTCCGCTGTTCTCGACGTGGACCGGCACTCGGGGCATGCATCTCGAGGATCTGTACGTGCGACCGCGGGCCCGGGGTGCGGGGTACGGCAAGGCGTTGCTCGCCGCGCTCGCCGCGATCTGTACGCGGAGCGGGTACGAGCGGTTCGAGTGGTGGGTGCTGGAGTGGAACCGGCCGACGATCGACTTCTACAAGTCCCTCGGGGTGGAGCTGCTGGACGAGTGGAAGGTGTGCCGGCTGAGCGGCGGGCCTCTCGAGGAGCTTGCCGCGCAGGCGCCGGTGGTCGGGTAACGGGCCTGCGGACAGGCGGCGTTCGAGTTCGCCGGGATCGGTGAGGCGGGCGAGGGGGCGTCCGTCGCCGTGGTGGTCGATGTGCTGCGGGCCGACCGCTTTCCCTCCGCCCTGGCGGCCGACCCGGTGGGCTCCTGGGAGTTCCCGGAAGACCTCGCGCCCGCTCGTCGCGACGGAGCCTGGCTGAATCGCACCCCTTGTGTGAAGGCTTGGGGCGTTCTCATAATCCAGCAACAGATTTGACCTGCCCATGCCAGCAAATGGGCTTTTCTTGGTGGCCACTGTTGTCATGGGCGCGTCAATCAACCCCGTCCCCCCACGGAAGGCAGCACGGTGAAGAGACTCCTCACGGCGCTCAAGAGATTCGCGGTCGTCGGCGCCGCCGCCCTCGCGATCGTCAGCCTTCAGCCCCTCTCGGCCGCGCAGGCCGCCCCCTCGCCCGTCGTCGGCGGAACCCGCGCCGCGCAGGGCGAGTTCCCGTTCATGGTCCGGCTCTCCATGGGCTGTGGCGGCGCGCTGTACACCCAGCAGATCGTGCTCACGGCCGCCCACTGCGTGGGCTCGACCGGCCCCAACACCAGCATCACCGCCACCGCCGGCGTCGTGGACCTGCAGTCCACCTCCGGCCGCGTCCAGGTCCGCTCCACGTACGTGTACCGGGCCCCCGGCTACAACGGCGACGGCAAGGACTGGGCGCTCATCAAGCTCGCGCAGCCCATCAACCTGCCGACGCTGAAGATCGCCACCACCACGCAGTACAACACCGGCACCTTCACCGTCGCCGGCTGGGGCGCGGCCACCGAGGGCGGCTCCCAGCAGCGCTACCTGCTCAAGGCCACCGTGCCGTTCGTCAGCGACGCCACCTGCCGTTCCTACAGCGGCTACAGCGGCCTGATCGCCGCCGAGGAGATCTGCGCCGGTTACGCCGCCGGCGGCGTCGACACCTGCCAGGGCGACTCCGGCGGCCCGATGTTCCGCCGCGACGCCAACAACGCCTGGATCCAGGTCGGCATCGTCAGCTGGGGCATCGGCTGCGCCCGGCCCAACGCGCCCGGCGTCTACACCGAGGTCTCCACGTTCGCCTCGGCCATCGCCTCGGCAGCGGCCTCCCTCTGACGCACGGCGACGCACACCGCTGACATCGAGGCACGTCGACGTACACCGGCACGCATCTCGCCTCTCACAGCAGTTCGTACGACGTTCCACGGGCCCGGCGCGCACCGCGCCGGGCCCGTTCCCGTGTCCGCAGGTCCGGGGCCGGACTCAGAAACCTCCGCCGAAGTCCCCGCCGCCGCCGAAGTCCCCTCCCCCGCCGCCGAAGTCGCCGAAGCTGCCGGTGTCGAAGTCCGCGCCGGACACGTCGCCGCCCTCGTAGCCGCCGCCGAAGTCGCCGTAGCCGCTGCCGTAGTCGGCGGCGTAGGAGGGGGTGGCCATCATGCTGCCGAGGAGGGTGCCGACGAGAAGGCCGGGCAGGATGCCGCCACCGAAGTAGCCGCCCGCCCAGGGGCCGTAGGCCGGGCCCGCCTCCCAGTACGGGCGGCGGCCGTAGTCGGTGTCGACCTCGCGCATGACCGGGTCGCGGCCGTCCGCCAGCCGCGTCCGGTCCGCCGCACAGACCGGGACCTCGCGCGGGGCCCCGCCGGGCGGCTCCCAGGTGGCGTCGGCGACCGAGGGGCCGTGGCGCGGGTCGAAGAAGCAGGGCGGGCGGCGCTCGGGCAGCGGCTTGCCCGCCCTGCGGGCCGCGAGCCGGGCCAGGGAGAACCGGCCGTCCTCCAGGGCCTGGGTGACGGCGCGCACGTCCTCCGGTTTCATCGCGGCCGCCATCGACGACTTGGCCTGCTCGTAGGCGTCCAGGGCGCGCTCGTAGTCGGCGCGCATGGCGTCGTCGGCGCCCGGCTCGGACGGGTGGAAGTCGAGGCGGTCCAGCTCCTCGCCGAAGGCCGTGATGTCCTCGTCCACGACGACCCGAAGCCGTTCGAGGGCGGCCCGCTGCTCCTCCACGTGCCGCCGGCGGTTGCGCCGCACGAGGGTGTACGCGCCCGCGCCGCCGGCCACCAGGACCGCGCCCGCCGTGATCAGCCCGGTGTACGAGACCCCGCCGGTGCCGTCCGAGGAGCTCCAGCTCGCGGGAGCCGAGCCGCCCATGTTGGCCAGGGCACGGTCGGTGAAGTCGTCCAGCTGGGCGCGGGCGTCGGTCTCGCCCCGGACGCTGGTGACGAGGTTGCGCACGGCCGCGTTCGGCAGGACCACGGAGTCGGCGCGGGCGTCGAAGCGGTCGCCCAGGCGGATGGCGTACAGGCCGGTCACGCCGGTGGCGGTGCGCAGGTCGGTGAAGAGGTTCACGGTCGGATGGCCGGCCGGGAGGACCGCGACGAAGACGGGCTTGTCGGCGGCCTCGATCTTCTTCCGCAGCGCGTTCGCGTCCGCCTGCGAGAGGATCCCGGACGCCTCCGGGTCGACGTAGACGGGGCTCTCCCGCAGGGCTTCGGCGATCGTCGACACACTGCTGTCCGCCGACGCGCGCGAGGCGCCCGCCGACAGCAGGGTCAGGGCGGCGAGCGCGAGCGCGAGGAGCAGTCCGGCGAAGACTCGGGCCGATGATGCGACCTTCATACTTCGACGCTACCCGAATTGGACCAAATTAGGGCATTCGATGGACCCCTCTCTACCCGGCTTCTCTCTATCGGGCCTCCCCGCTACCCGGCCCTCTCTCTACCCGGCCTTCCGATATGCCTCCGTCAGCCTGCGCACCGCCTCTTCGTACCGTCCGGTCAGCAGCAGGTGGTCGGCGGCGGCGAAGGGGCCGGCGACGGCCGCCGTGATGTGCCCGCCGATCCTCCGCTGGACGAGCAGCCGCGCCTCGGTGACCGCGGCCCGGCCCGCCTCGTCTTCGCCCGCCCGTTCGGCCGCCGCGGCCGCGACGCCGAGGGTGTGCAGCGTGCCCGCGCCGCCCGACGGGACCGCCGTCAGCGTGGTCAGGCCCCAGCCGTACGGGAACTGCGGGTCGTACGACGTGTCGCCGACGTTGATCGGCAGCTGGGCCTCGGATCTCGGCCAGGTGACGGGGAGCTGCCCGGTGAAGGGCAGCCGGCCGAAGAGGACGTCGGCGACGCCGTCGCCCTCGGTGCCCGGGAGCCAGGACGCGACCAGGGCGTCGATGGCGTCGAGCCGGTCGCCGACGAGCTGGGGGCGCCCGGAGACGATCAGCACCGCGCACTTCATCGCGGCGCACACCTTGTCGACGGCGGCCCGGTCGGCGGCGGAGAGCTCCAGGTCGTGGCCGTTGCCGACGTCTCCCACGCCCTCGGTGTACGGGGTCTCCGCGACGACGACCACGCCGACGTCGTGGCCGGCCGTGGGCGCGGAGGCGTCCGGGGAGTACGTGACCTCGCCGCCGGCCTGGCGCAGGCCCTCCAGGATCGTCGTGCCGGGGGTGATGTCTCCGGACGAGCCCTGCCAGGTGATCGTCCAGCCGCCGGTCTGGTTGCCCATGTCGTCGGCGCCCGAGCCGGTGACGTAGAGCTTCTGCGACGTCCTCAGGGGCAGGACGCCGCCCGCGTTCTTCAGGAGCACCTGGGACTCGGCGGCCGCCCGGCGGGCGACGGCACGATGGTCGGCGGAGCCGATCCGGGAGGCGCCGGAGGTGTCGGCGTACGGCTGCTCGAAGAGGCCGAGCCGGAACTTCTGGGTGAGGATGCGGGAGACGGCGTCGTCGACGCGCCGCTCGCTGACGCGGCCCGCGCGCACCTCGTCGACGAGGGTCGCGCGGAAGCGCTTGTAGGCGTACGGGACCATGATCATGTCGAGTCCGGCGTTGACCGACGTGCGGACGTCGGAGGCGTGGTCGCCGGGGAGCTGGTCGATGGCGGCCCAGTCGCTGATCACGAAACCGTCGAAGCCCATACGGCCCTTGAGCACGCCGTTGATCATGTCGGCGCGGGCGTGCATCCTGACCGGGCCCTGTCCGTCGCCGGCGAGGTCGAGCGAGGAGAAGGAGGGCATGACGGTCCCGACGCCCCGGTCGACTGCTTCCTGGTACGGCGCCAGGTGGACGGTCTCCAGCTGCTGCCGGGTGACCTCGGTGACGCCCTGGTCGATGGTGTAGCTGCCGGTGGTGGAGGAGCCGTACCCGGTGCCGCCGTCGCCGACGAAGTGCTTGGCGGTGGCGAGGACCTTGTCGCCGTCCTTGAGGTCCCTGCCGTCGCGGGCGCCCTGGAGGCCCTGGACGACCGTCTCCATCGACTGGACGAGGGCGGGGTCCTCGCCGAAGGACTCGTAGGAGCGGCCCCAGCGTTCGTCGCGGGTGACGCAGAGGCAGGGGGCGAAGTCCCAGGGGATGCCGGTGGCGCGGACCTCGGCGGCGGTCACCGCGCCCGTGTCGTGGGCGAGTCGGGGGTCGCGGCTCGCGCCGATGCCGATGTTGTGCGGCATGACCGTGGCGCCGGCCAGGTTGTTGTGGCCGTGGACGGCGTCGACGCCGTAGATCAGCGGGATCTGGAACCGGGTGGCCCGCGCCCGGAGCTGGAAGGCGTCGATCATCTTCGCCCACGCCTCGGGGGTGTTGGGCGTCGGGGCCGAGCCGCCGCCGGAGAGGAGCGAGCCGAGGCCGTACGCGGCGATGTCGCCGGGTGCGGTGAGCGCTTCGCGCTCGGCCTGGGTCATCTGGCCGGCCTTCTCCTCCAGGGACATGCGGGAGAGCAGATCGGCGACGCGCTGGTGCACGGGCAACCCGCTGTCGAGGTACGGCAGTCGGTGGGCGTCGACGACGACCTGCGGGGTCTCGGCCGGGGGCTTGGCGCCGGTGACGGTCAGCTCGAGGGGGATGGTCTCGGCGGTTTCGGCGGCCTCGTCCCCGAGGGTGGGGATCTCCAGGGTGCGGGAGGCGCCGGAGGCGGTGCCCGCCGGGAAGGTGAGGGTGCCGGTGATCGGCGTGTAGTCCCTGCCGGGCTCGGCGGTGCCGCCCGTCGTCCGGTACGCGACGGTCACGGGGGCGTCGGTCGGGACGGAGCCGGTGGTGGCGAGGGTGAGCCGCACGGTCGCCGTGCCGCCCTCGACCACCGGGTACACGGCGGAGTCGGTCGTGACGGTGGCCCGGCGGGACCGGTCGGCCCTGCCGTACAACTCGACGCCGTCCATGGCGAAGTCGCCGCCCGCCCCGGCCGGGAGCCTGACGGCGTAGCCGGCGGATCCGGTGGCCGGCGCCGGGTCGTCGGCGGCGCCGGCCGAGGACAGCGGCGACAGGGTGGCGAGCAGGGCCGCTGAGACGAGCAGGGCGGTTCTTCGCATGGGCCTTCCCTCGGCTCCCTGAATCACTGCCGAACCCTCACGGGTCACTCAGGACGTGGATCACGCCGTGAGTCAAATGACGGTCAGTTCATCGGTAAAGACGACTCGCCAGGGAAGCGCGAGGCAGTGCGGGAGGTTCCCCCCGTCGGACCTGGCTGCCGCCAGTGCGCCGGCGGGTCTGGGAGCCAGAGCCCCAGACCGCCTGCAGCGTCCCGCCTCGATGCCGGGCCCTAATCCACGAGCCGGCCGCCGGAGACCTCCGCCGGCTCCACTCCCGCGCGCAGCAGCCCGTACGTGTACGCGTCCTCCAGGGCCTGCCAGGAGGCGGCGATGACGTTTTCCGCGACGCCTACCGTGGACCACTCGCCCGCGCCGTCCGTCGTGGAGATCAGGACGCGGGTGGTGGACTGGGTGCCGTGGACGCCCTCCAGGATGCGGACCTTGTAGTCGACGAGGTCGAGCTTGGCGAGCTGGGGGTAGATCTTCTCCAGGGCGACGCGCAGGGCTCGGTCGAGGGCGTTGACCGGGCCGTTGCCCTCGGCCGTGGCGACGATGCGTTCGCCCTTGGCCCAGAGTTTGACGGTGGCCTCGTTGGCGTGGGTGCCGTCGGGGCGGTCCTCGACGATCGCGCGCCAGGACTCGACCTCGAAGTAGCGCAGGGGCTTGCCGCCCTGGACCTCGGTGCGCAGGAGCAGTTCGAAGCTCGCGTCGGCCGCCTCGTAGGTGTAGCCCTTGAGTTCGCGTTCCTTGACGCGCTCCACGACCCGGCCGACCAGCTCGCGGTCGCCGCCGAGGTCGATGCCGAGTTCCTTGCCCTTGAGCTCGATCGAGGCGCGGCCCGCCATGTCGGAGACCAGCATCCGCATGGTGTTGCCGACCAGCTCGGGGTCGATGTGCTGGTACAGGTCCGGGTCGACCTTGATGGCGGAGGCGTGCAGTCCGGCCTTGTGGGCGAAGGCGGAGACGCCCACGTACGGCTGGTGGGTGGAGGGGGTGAGGTTCACGACCTCCGCGATGGCGTGCGAGATGCGCGTCATCTCGCGGAGACGGCCCTCGGGGAGGACCTTCTTGCCGTACTTCAGTTCCAGGGCCGCCACGACGGGGAACAGGTTGGCGTTGCCGACGCGCTCGCCGTAGCCGTTGGCCGTGCACTGGACGTGGGTGGCGCCGGCGTCCACCGCGGCGAGGGTGTTAGCGACCGCGCAGCCCGTGTCGTCCTGGGCGTGGATGCCGAGCCGGGCGCCCGTGTCGGCCAGGACGGTCGAGACGACCGCCTGGACCTGGGCCGGGAGCATGCCGCCGTTGGTGTCGCAGAGGATGACGACGTCGGCGCCGGCCTCCGAGGCCGTGCGGACGACCGCCTTCGCGTACTCGGGGTTCGCCCGGTAGCCGTCGAAGAAGTGCTCGCAGTCGACGAAGACCCGCCGGCCCTGGGACTTCAGGTACGAGACCGTGTCCCTGACCATCTCCAGGTTCTCGTCCAGCGTGGTGCGCAGGGCGAGCTCCACATGCCGGTCGTGGGACTTCGCGACGAGGGTGATCACCGACGCGCCGGAGTCCAGGAGCGCCTTGACCTGCGGGTCCTCGGCCGCCTTCGCACCCGCCCGGCGCGTGGCGCCGAAGGCGACCAGCTGGGCGTGCCGGAACTCGATCTCCTGCTGGGCCCGCGCGAAGAACTCGGTGTCGCGCGGGTTGGCGCCGGGCCAGCCGCCCTCGATGAAGCCGACGCCGAAGTCGTCCAGGTGCCGTGCGATCGCGAGCTTGTCGGCGACGGTGAGGTTGATGCCCTCGCGCTGTGCGCCGTCGCGCAGGGTCGTGTCGAAGACGTGGAACGAGTCGTCGAGCTCGCTGGTTGCGGTCTCGGTCATGGTCTCAAGGCTCCTGTTGTGGATCTTCGGTCTTACCGGAATGACCGGCTCCACCGTCCCCCCAATGCTCCCGCGCACTCTCGCTCCCGGCTGTGGGTGGGCCAGAAATGCGAAAAACCTCTCGCGGGTGCGAGAGGTCTGCGCGCGGGTCGAGGACGACGGCGGCCGCCCGTACGTGGTCGTACGTGGCGGTCACTGCGGACCGGCGCGCCTGCTGCCAATAATCGTGGCGAACGAGAGCACGGGGGCAGTCTGGCACAACCTGTCCCCGTGCTCACCGGTCGTCTCAGGATGCGAGCACTCCCCTGGTCGGAGGTGAGTGCCGTGCGCTCAGCGGGTGCGGCGGACGAACACGTCCGAGACCCCGTTGGTGTCGTCCGGGACCAGGTCGGCGGCGGACGAGGTGAAGACGACCCTGCGGCCGTGCCGCGCGACCGCGTCGGTGTCGGCTGTGGCGGACGCCTCGGCCGGGGCCACCGTGCGCTGCCGGCCGGTGCGCAGGTCGTGCAGCACGAGGGCGCCCTCCTGCCGCAGCAGGGCGAACCGGCCGCTGCCGTCGGCCGAGACGGCCGCCGCCCCGGCAGCGCCGACCCGGTGGATGCGGCCGGTGGCCAGGTCGGCCACGTAGGCCTGACGCCGCGCGGGCGAGGGCTCGCCCGGGAACAGGTTGGTCGCCGACGAGTTGAACAGCACCCGGCGGCCGTCGCCGGAGATGTCGACGATGTCGGAGGAGCCGTCGGAGGGCGTGCCGTCGGGCGCGGTGTCGAAGCGCCGGGTCTCCCCCGTGACGCGGTCCTTGACGTACAGGGCCGACGACGACACGTGACCCGTCTGCGTCCCGTACGCCACGTACCGGCCGTTCGCGCTGAGCCGTCCGCCGGTGATCCAGCCGGGGTGGTCCATCGGGTCGATCTGCTCCTCGGCGCCGGTGGCCAGGTCGCGGACGAAGAGATGGCGCGAGCCGTCGTGCCGGTTGCCGAGGGTGTACGCCACCTCCTCGCCGTCGGCGCTGAACCCGGTGAGGCCGCTGCTCTCGTACCTGGTGTCGGTCGGCGGCTCCGCCGGCCACAGCCGCTGGACCTCGCCGGTGCGGCGATCGTGGACGTACGCCGTGAAGTAGTGGTAGACGCCCTGCGTGTAGCCCACGTGGCGGGCGTCGGGGCTGATCGTGACGCTCCCCGTCTCCGCACCCGAGACGGGGACCTCCTCCACCGCGCCGGTGCGCAGGTCCTTGACCTGGACGCAGTCGCGGGTGACGCCCCCGCATTCCGTCGTGTAGGCCACGTACCGCCCGTCGGCGCTGACGGCGCCCCCGCGCGACGCCGTGGTCAACTGGGCGCCGTCCGCCGCGGTGCTGGCCCGCTGGATCCCGTGGCCGTGCGGCGCCGCCGACGCCGGCGGCAGGGCGGCCGCGCTCAGGAGCGCGGCCAGTGCGCCCGCCGTGGCGGCGCCGCGCGGTAAGGCGCGTCGGCCTCCGCCGTCGTACGCACGGTTCGTGCGTACAGCTCTCGTGCGGCTGTCGTCCCCCATGACCTGTCCCCCCATTGGACGCGTTTCCCCCGGCCCAGCGCCGAGGGCCACAGGGATGCAACCGCATCATGGGAACCGGGGTCAATCCGCCGTAACGCGTACAACCTGGACGGGGATTCAGGCGTCTCGCGCGGGGAGGCCGTCCGTGTCGGACGAACGGCCCCCGCCGTCCCGGCCGTTGAGGAGACCTGCGGAGATACGCGGTGAAAGGCCTGAGGAGAGGCCTGACGAAAGGCCTGCTGAGGGCGTCAGCCGAGCTGGTGCATCCAGCCGTGCTTGTCCTCGGCCGTGCCGCGCTGGATGTCCAGCAGCGCCTGGCGGAGCCTGAGGGTGACCTCGCCGGGCTCGCCGTCCGACTGCTTCCACTCGGCGCCGGCGCGCTTGACCGTGCCGACCGGGGTGATGACGGCGGCGGTGCCGCAGGCGAAGACCTCGGTCAGCGTGCCGTTCTCGGAGTCGCGCTGCCACTGCTCGACGGAGACGCGGCCCTCCTCGGCCTCGTAGCCGAGGTCGCGGGCGACGGTGAGGAGGCTGTCGCGGGTGACGCCCTCGAGGATGGAACCGGTCAGGGACGGCGTGACGATCTTGTCGCCGTACACGAAGTACAGGTTCATGCCGCCGAGTTCCTCGACCCACTGGTGCTCGACCGCGTCGAGGTAGCAGACCTGGTCGCAGCCCTTGGCTGCGGCCTCGGCCTGGGCGAGGAGGGAAGCGGCGTAGTTGCCGCCGGTCTTGGCGTCGCCCATGCCGCCGGGGACGGCGCGGACGCGGTCCTCGGAGACCCAGATCGACACCGGCTTCACGCCACCGGCGAAGTACGCGCCGGCCGGGGAGGCGATGACCAGGAAGAGGTACTCGTTGGCCGGCTTCACCCCCAGGCCGACCTCGGTCGCGATCATGAAGGGGCGCAGGTAGAGGGACTCCTCGCCGCCGTGGGCCGGCACCCACGCCTTGTCCTGCTGGACGAGGACGTCGCAGGCCTCGACGAACGTCTCGACCGGTAGCTCGGGCATGGCGAGGCGGCGGGCGGAACGCTGGAAGCGCTTGGCGTTCTGGTCCGGGCGGAAGGTGGCGACGGAGCCGTCGGGGCGGCGGTAGGCCTTGAGGCCCTCGAAGATCTCCTGGGCGTAGTGCAGGACGTTCGTGGCCGGGTCGAGGGGGATCGGCGCGTACGGAACGAGCTGGCCGTCGTGCCAGCCCCGGCCCTCGGTCCACTTGATCGTCACCATGTGGTCGGTGAAGTGGCGGCCGAAACCGGGGTTGGTCAGGATCGCCTCGCGCTCGGCGTCGGAGAGCGGGCTGGCGGAGGGCTTGAGCTCGATCGTGGGCGTCGTCATGAGTAGTTGTCCTTCACCGTTGTAGTGACGGGCCGCTTCCACTCCCGCACGGCCGGTGGCCAGTGCTAGGACGTCCGAGCATTCCCTCAATCCGCGGCTCCGCGTTCGATTATCTCGCGGGGCGCGCGGCGGAAGAAAACGGGGTGAATGCGGCCCAGGATTGATGGTGGCACCCGGCGACCGCATACGAAAAGCCGCCGGGTGCGGATGCGACCCGGCGGCTGGGAAAGCGAGGAACAGCGCGGCGGGGTCAGCCGGCTACTCGTACGGAGAGGGCGTCGCCGATCTCCGAGGTGCTGCGGGCGGGCTTGCCGGTGCGCTCCGCGAGGTCGGCGGAGACGGCGTCCTCGATGCGGGTCGCCTCGGCGTCGTAGCCCAGATGCCGCAGGAGGAGGGCGACGGAGAGGACCGTGGCGGTGGGGTCGGCCTTGCCCTGGCCGGCGATGTCGGGGGCCGAGCCGTGGACGGGCTCGAACATCGAGGGGTACGCGCCGGACGGGTTGATGTTCCCGCTCGCCGCGACGCCGATGCCGCCGGAGACGGCCGCGGCGAGGTCGGTGATGATGTCGCCGAAGAGGTTGTCGGTGACGATCACGTCGAAGCGGCCGGGGTCGGTGACCAGGTAGATGGTCGCGGCGTCGACGTGGATGTAGTCGGTGGTGACCTCGGGGAACTCCGCGGCCACCTTGTTGAAGATGTTCGTCCACAGGTGACCCGCGAAGGTCAGCACGTTGTTCTTGTGGACCAGCGTGAGCTTCTTGCGCGGGCGGGCCTGGGCACGGGCGAAGGCGTCACGGACCACACGCTCGACACCGAAGGCCGTGTTGACGGAGACCTCGGTGGCGACCTCGTGCTCGGTGCCCTTGCGGATGGTGCCGCCGTTGCCGGTGTAGGGGCCCTCGGTGCCCTCGCGGACGACGACGAAGTCGATCTGCGGCTCACCGGCGAGCGGGGTGGCGACGCCCGGGAGGAGCTTGCTGGGCCGCAGGTTGACGTGGTGGTCGAAGGCGAAGCGGAGCTTGAGCAGGAAGCCGCGCTCCAGGACGCCGGAGGGGACGCTCGGGTCGCCGATCGCGCCGAGCAGGATGGCGTCGTGCTGCTTCAGCGCGTCGAGGTCGGCGTCGGTGAGGGTCTCACCGGTGGCGTGGTAGCGCTTGGCGCCGAAGTCGTACTCCTTGGTCTCCAGCTTCACATCCTGCGGAAGGACGGCGGAGAGGACCTTGAGACCTTCGGCCACGACCTCCTGGCCGATGCCGTCACCGGGGATCACTGCGAGATTGAGGATGCGAGAGCTTGCCGACATGCACAGCACCCTACTCCTCGTCCCATGGGATGACACGGCACGTCCGTCATACGGACATACGGCGTGGGTCCGCACGGTCGCGTTCACCGGTTCGCCGGACGCGCGACGGGGCGTACGGGAAGGTAGGGCCCATGGAGACACCGGACGTCGGCATTCCGCCCCGGCTCGCCGAGCGGATGAGCATGGCGGAGCAGTACGAGTACCTGCGCACGCGGCTGACCCGGCGCCGGACGCTGGTGACGGCGGGCGCGGTGGCGGGCGGACTGCTCACCGGCTGCTCGGGACCGACCGGCACCGCCGCCCCCACCCACTCCAACTCCTCCCTCGCTCAGGCCCCCGGCCGGGCCGTCACCCCCTTCGGCCGCCACCTCTCCTTCGGCGCCGACCCGCGGACGCAGATGCGCGTCTCCTGGCAGGTCCCGTCCGCCGTGCGCCGCCCGTACATCAGGTTCGGCACCCGCCCCGACGACCTCGGCGGCCGGACCGGGGCGGAGGTGCGCGCCCTGCGCACCCCTGGTGTCGAGGGCGTGCGCGAAGCCGTCGACCAGTACTACGTGCACGCCGCCCTGGACGACCTCCTGCCCGGCACGACGTACTACTACGGCGTCGGCCACGACGGCTTCGACCCGGCCGCGCCGGAGCACCGCGCCACGATCACGTCGTTCCGTACGGCGCCGGCGCGCCCCGAGCGGTTCGTGTTCACCGCCTTCGGCGACCAGGGCGTCGGTCGGGAGGCGGCCGCCGTCGACCGGCTGCTGCTGCGCGAGAAGCCCGCCTTCCACCTGCACGCGGGTGACATCTGCTACGCGAACGCCGCCGGGCGGGGCAGGACGTCCGACGCCTACGACCCGACGGCCTGGGACGGGTTCCTCCGGCAGAGCGAACCGGTGGCCCGGTCGGTGCCGTGGATGGTGACGACCGGCAACCACGACATGGAGGCCTGGTACTCCCCCGACGGCTACGGCGGCCAACTCGCCCGGTTCTCCCTGCCGGAGAGCGGCTTCGCCCCGCGTACGACCCCGGGCGCGTACACCTTCACGTACGGCAACGTCGGTGTCGTGGCGCTGGACGCGAACGACGTGTCGTACGAGATCCCCGCCAACCTCGGGCACACGGAAGGCCGGCAGACGGCGTGGCTGAGGCGGACGCTGGCCGCGCTGCGGGCGGCGGACAACGTCGACTTCGTCGTCGTGTTCTTCCACCACTGCGCCTACTCGACCTCCGCGCACGCCTCGGACGGCGGGGTGCGCGCGCAGTGGCTGCCGCTGTTCGCCCAGTACCGGGTGGACCTGGTGATCAACGGGCACAACCATGTGTACGAGCGGACGGACGCCGTGAAGGACGGTCAGGTCGGGCGCGCGGTGCCGGTCGGCGGGTCCACCGATCCGGCGAGGGACGGGACCGTCTACGTCACCGCGGGCGGCGGCGGCCGCCGTAACCTGCACGGCTTCCCGGCGGGCGTGCTGGAGAGCTACGAGGGGCACGTCACCGCGCATGAGGCCGTGGCCTCGTTCCGGTGGACCAAGTCCCGGGACACGGCGGCGGAGACCGTGGAGTGGTCGCGGGTGCGCTACCGCGGCTACTCGTTCCTCAGCGTGGAGGCGGTCGGTGGTCCGGCGCCCCGGCTGACGGTGTCGGCGCGCGCCTCGGACGGCGCGCGGATCGACCGTTTCGAGGTGCGGCGCGGAGCCTGAGGTCCCGCTCAGGTCCGCGCCGCACCCCGGGCGGGCGCGGCTCCCGGATCACAGGGGGCTCAGTGAGGCCTCGGCGGCTCAGTGGCCCGTCTCGCCGCCGTTGTCACGGCGGTCGAGGGCGCGCTGGAGGGCGGCTGCGGCGTTCTTGCGGTCGGACTCGCTCGTACGGGAGACGTGACGGACTCGGCGGCGGACGGTCGTCTCGGCCATGGGAAATCGACTCCTTCGACAAACCAGGGAGTGCGGAAAGGGTTACGAGACGCCGGTGGGCGGGGAGCGGTGCCGCAGGGATTGCCTGCACGGGGCCCGGCTCACGACCGCCATTCGCTGGATCGAGCGAGACGTTCGGCTCCTACAAACGTAAGGGAGCAGCGCGCCGCTGTCTCCACAAATACTTGGGCTTCCTACTATCTGAGACAGTGCAATGGCTCACACGGCGCTGACCTGCGGATTCCGCGGTTTCGCACGGGCGCGCAGCTCTCGGACGAGGGCACGGACGGCGGTCGTGGCGGCGAGTTCCGGGGTGGTGACGTAACCGATGCGGCGGGTGGGGCGGGTGGGGCCCAGGTCGGTGATCCGCAGCCCCTGCGGCACCTGGGTGAGGGACAGTTCGGGCATGATCGCCATGCCGAGCCCGCTGCCGACCATCGACAGCACCGCTCCGTCGTCCTCGGCGCGCACGGTCGCGGCCGGGATCCAGTCCTGGGCGGCCCACCACTGCCGCGTGTACGAGGAGCAGTTCTCCTGCCAGTCGACGAGCGGCAGCGAGCGCGGATCGGGATGCCCGGCCGGGTGCACCAGCGCGTACGGCTCCTCCAGCAGGACGTCGCCGACCAGCTCGGGCGGGATCGGCGAGCTGGTGCCGAGGGTCGCGATGCCGAGGTCGGCCCGTCCCTCGGCCACCTCGCCGGCGGTACCGGGACCGATCTCCCGTACGACCGTGACGGTCACCTCGATCCCCGGGTGGCGCGCGGCCAGGCGCTCCAGGACGGGCGGCAGCAGATACAGGGCGGCGCTGCGGAAGGCGGCGACGCGCAGGGGCCCGGCGAGTCGGTGCGTCCCGGTGCCCCGTGTCTCGGCGACCAGTACCTCCAGCATCCGCAGGACCCGGCGCGCGTGCGCCACGGCCCGCGCGCCGGCCGGTGTGGGCCGGGCCCCGAACCGTCCGCGCTCGAACAGCACGACGCCCAGCTTGTCCTCGATGCCCCGCACCGCGTGGGAGACGGCGGACTGGGTGGCGCCGAGCCGGACGGCGGCTGCCGTGAAGCCCCCCTCGTCGGCCACCGCCACCAGGGTCCGCAACTCCTGCGGCGCAAGATCGACCGAGCTCATCCACGTCTCCCACCTGCGACCATGAGGGCGCCTCATGGACCGCCCCGTTCCATGAGGCCAACCCTCTCCCCACCCCGGCGCATTCCTCCCTACGGTCGCCTCCCATGACCGACACCGCGCTCACCGTGCAGCAGACCGCCCGCCCGACCGGCTTCCCCACCCCCGACCACTTCCGCTTCGTCGACTCCCCCGTCCCGGAGCCCACGCCGGGCACGGCCCTGGTCGAGAACCTCTACTGGTCGGTCGATCCCTACCACCGCGAAATGATGGACGGGGCCTTCGAGTTGAACGCCCCGCTGGAGGGCCGCACCCTCGGCCGGATCGTCGCCACCCGTGACCCGGTCGCACTCCCCGAGGGGGAGATCGTCTTCCACCGCCAGGGCTGGCGCACCCACGCGGTGGTCCGCCCCGAGGAGGTCCGACGCCTGCCGCACCACGAGGGCGTGCCGCTCTCCGCGTACCTCGGCCTCCTCGGCGGCACCGGCCTGACGGCCTACGTCGGCCTGACGCGTATCGCCCGACTCCGCGAGGGCGACGACCTGTTCGTCTCCGCGGCGGCGGGCGGGGTCGGCACCGCCACCGGCCGCTTCGCCCGCCTCCTCGGCGCAGGCCGGCTGATCGGCAGCACGGGCACCCCGGAGAAGGCCCGCTACCTGACCGAACGGGTCGGCTACGACGAGGCCTTCGACCACCGCTCCGGCCCCGTCGCCGACCTGCTGGCCAAGGCCGCCCCGGCCGGCATCGACGTCTTCGTCGACAACGTCGGCGGCGAGCACCTCGGCGCGGCGATCGGCGCGCTGCGTGCGCACGGGCGCGTGGTCCGCGTCGGCACGGTCGGCCAGTACAACACCCCCGACGCGCCACCGGTCCTGTTCGACCACGCCGACGTGGTGGAGAAGAGCCTGCGCATCGAGGGCTTCCTGGTGAGCAACCACCGGGACGTGCAGGAGGAGTTGTACGAGTTCGCCGTGCCGCGTCTGCTCAGCGGGGCGCTCGAGCTGGACGAGACGGTGGTGGACGGCTTCGGGCGGATCGTGGAGGCGTTCCTGCTGATGCTGCGGGGCGGGAACACGGGGAAGATCCTGGTGCGGGCGACGGATCGCCCACTCGGCTGATCCTGGGCGCGGGAGGCGACATCGGGTTCCGGCAACGGGAACGGTGAGGTCATGAGCGACACGGCCAAAGCACTTCTCGAGGGTGGTCCGAAGGATCTGCCCGAACGGATCGTCCCGGTCCCGCCTCCCGGGTCCGACGTGAAGATCGAGTTCCTCGGCGGATACGAACACTTCCGGGCGACCGCGCGGGAGGCGGACACCTCGGAGGGCAGGCTGCCCGTGTACGAGTGGTGGGAGCGGACCGAGTTCGCCGGGTAGCGTTCACCGCACCGCCGACGCCACCGCCTCCCCGAAGCCCTTCGGGTCCTCCGTCCACGGCAGGTGGCCCGCCTCCCGCAGGATCACCCGGCGTACGTCGGGCAGGGCCCGCTCCAGGGAGTCCACCGCCGAGCGGGGCCGGACGTCCCGGGCGCCGTCGACGATCAGCACGGGCACGCGGAGGGCCTGGCAGGCGGCGTACAGCCCGGGTGTGCCCCAGGTGCGCCTCCGCTCCTCGCCGAGGGCCTTGTTGCACTCGGTGTTGATCGCGAACCAGGGGTCGGCCATGCGCCCCGCGTGCTCCAGGTCCCGCTCACGGTCCTCGAACTCGATCGACCACTGGAGCACGGCCCGCTCCCGCGCCTCCTCGTCCGTCACGGACTGACGGTCCATCAAGTACTGCCAGCGGGCGAGCCGTTCGGGCCGTTCACCGAGCCGGGCGAGGAAGTTCTCCCGGTACGCCGGGTGCCAGTCGGCGTCCGGTCCGATGCCCGTTCCCGACACGTACACCAGCGTGCTCACCCGCTCCGGATGCGCGAGCGCGTAGCTCAACGACAGTTGGGCGCCCCAGGAGTGACCGAGCAGCGCGATCCGGTCGAAGCCGAAGTGGGCGCGCACGGCGTCCAGATCGGCCACGAACCGCTCGCTCGTCCAGGGCCCGTCGCACCGCTGCGAGCGTCCGCAGCCGCGCTGGTCCCAGCGGATCACCGTGCAGCGGTCGGTCAGTGCGCCGCCCATGTCCTCGAACATGTCCCACAGTCCGGGCCCGCCGTGGCACAGCACCAGCGGCTCGCCCTCGCCCGATTGTGCCGCCCACAGCCCTACGCCGTCGTCGGCCGTCACCGTCGCTTCCGTCCACGTCATGGGCCCAGTCTGCCCCCGCGGACACGCGGACGGGCCAGGTCCGTGCGGACCCGGCCCGTCCGGGGCGCGGGCTGTCAGCCCATGTGCGGGTAGGTGTAGTCGGTCGGCGGGACCAGGGTCTCCTTGATGGAGCGGGTCAGGGTCCAGCGCGTCAGGTTCTGCGGGGCGCCGGCCTTGTCGTTGGTGCCGGAGGCGCGGCCGCCGCCGAAGGGCTGCTGGCCGACGACGGCACCGGTCGACTTGTCGTTGATGTAGAAGTTGCCGGCCGCGTAGCGCAGCTTGTCCATGGTGGAGGCCGCGGCGGCGCGGTCGCCCGCGATGACCGAGCCGGTCAGCGCGTAGTCGGACACCGACTCCATCTGCGTCAGCATCTCGTCGTACTTCTCGTCCTCGTAGACGTGCACGGCGAGGATCGGGCCGAAGTACTCGGTGGTGAAGACCTCGTTCTCCGGGTCGGTGCACTCGATGACGGTCGGGCGGACGAAGTACCCGACCGAGTCGTCGTAGGAGCCGCCCGCGACGATCGTGCACGCCGGGTCGGACTTCGCCCGGTCGATCGCGGCCTTGTTCTTGGCGAAGGCGCGCTCGTCGATGACCGCGCCGATGAAGTTGGACAGGTCGGTGACGTCGCCCATGGTGATGTAGTCGACCTCGGCCGCGAACTCCTCCTTGAAGCCGGAGTTCCAGATGGACGCCGGGATGTACGCGCGGGAGGTCGCGGAGCACTTCTGGCCCTGGTACTCGAAGGCACCGCGGGTCAGGGCGGTCTTCAGCACGGCGCGGTCGGCGCTCGGGTGGGCGACGACGAAGTCCTTGCCGCCGGTCTCGCCGACCAGGCGCGGGTAGGCGCGGTACTTCTCGATGTTGTTGCCGACCGTCTTCCACAGGTACTGGAAGGTCTTGGTCGAGCCGGTGAAGTGGATGCCGGCGAGGTCGCGGTGGACCAGGGCGACCTCGGAGACCTCGATGCCGTCGCCGGTGACGAGGTTGATGACGCCCTTGGGCAGACCGGCCTCCTCCAGCAGCTGCATGAGCAGCACGGCGGCGTGGGTCTGCGTCGGGGACGGCTTCCACACGACGACGTTGCCCATGAGGGCGGGGGCCGTCGGCAGGTTGCCCGCGATCGCCGTGAAGTTGAACGGCGTGATCGCGTAGACGAAGCCCTCCAGCGGGCGGTGGTCGAGGCGGTTCCACACGCCCGGGGAGTTGGCCGGGGGCTGCTCGGCCAGGATCTGGCGGGCGTACTGGACGTTGAAGCGCCAGAAGTCGACCAGCTCGCAGGGGGTGTCGATCTCGGCCTGCTGGGCGGTCTTCGACTGGCCGAGCATGGTGGAGGCGGCGAGCGTCTCGCGCCACGGGCCGGCCAGCAGCTCGGCGGCGCGCAGGATGATCGCCGCGCGGTCGTCGAAGGACATCGCGCGCCAGGCGGGCGCGGCGGCGAGGGCCGCGTCGATGGCGTCCTGGGCGTCCTGCCGGGTGGCGTTGGCGTACGTGCCGAGGCGGGCCTTGTGGTTGTGCGGCTGCACGACGTCGAACCGCTCGCCGCCGCCCATCCGCTTCTCGCCGCCGATGGTGCAGGGCAGGTCGATCGGGTTGTCGGCCAGCTCCTTGAGCTTGGCCTCCAGCCGGGCGCGCTCGGGCGAGCCGGGGGCGTAGCCGTGCACCGGCTCGTTGACGGGGGTGGGGACCTGGGTCACAGCGTCCATGTGTTCCGTAACTCCTTAGTGAGCGGTGTTGCGAGCGGGGGGTGCGGGCTCAGCCCTTGCCGACCATCGAGCGGAGGAAGAAGCGCAGGTTCGCCGGCTTCTCCGCCAGCCTCCGCATGAAGTAGCCGTACCAGTCGGTGCCGTAGGCGGTGTAGACGCGCATGCGGTGGCCCTCGGCGGCGAGCCGCAGGTGCTCGTCGCTGCGGATGCCGTACAGCATCTGGAACTCGTACTCGTCGAGCTTGCGGCCGGCCTTGCGGGCCAGCTCCTGGGCGATGGAGATGAGGCGCGGGTCGTGCGACCCGATCATCGGGTACCCCTCGCCCTCCATCAGGGTCCGCAGGACGCGGACGTACGCCTTGTCGATCTCGTGTTTCTGCTGGTAGGCGACTTCGGCGGGCTCCTTGTACGCCCCCTTCACGAGCCGTACGCGGCTGCCGCTCGCGGCGAGGCGGCGGGCGTCGGCCTCGGTGCGGAAGAGGTAGGCCTGGATGACGCAGCCGGTCTGCGGGAAGTCCCGGCGCAGCTCCTCGTGGATGGCGAACATCGAGTCGAGGGTGGTGTGGTCCTCGGCGTCGAGGGTGACGGTGGTGCCGATGGCGGCGGCGGCCTCGACGACCGGGCGGACGTTCTTCAGCGCGAGCTCGTGCCCGCCGTGGAATGCAGGGGCGGGCCCGGAGTGCCCTTCGAACAGGGCGGTGGTGGGCGACGGGAGGGCCTGGCCGAACATCGACAGCTTCACGGACATCTCGACCCTCGGGCCGAGCTCCAGCTCCTTGAGCCGGTCGACGAGCTCCAGGTAGGCGTCCCGGGCGGCAAAGGCCTGCTCGGGGGTGGTGATGTCCTCGCCGACGACGTCCATCGTCAGTTCCAGGCCGTTGTCCGTGAGGTCCTTGATGATCGGCACGATGTCGTCGACGGTCTCACCGGGGATGAAGCGGTCGACGACCTGCTTGGTCACCGGGGCCGCCGAGATCAGGCGTCGCATCCGGTCGCTGCGCGACGCGGCGAGAATCACGGGACCCAGCACGGGGCACCTCCACATACCAACCCATACGAGGCCGCTACCCGACGATCCGGGAACGGCACGGAGAACCACCGTGAAACCTAAGGATCCCTCCGATCGTCGGCCATCGACAGCTGTCACGCATCCGTGCCGCAGATCTCAGACAGATGTATGAAGGGTTCGCCGGGATGGGGGAGAATGCCCCGGTGACGTCGGATACCGCGCCGTTCAAGAACATGGGTGACTACCAGGAGCTGGTCGACGAGATCTCGGAGCTGCTCGGCGCCCCCGCGACCCTGGAGAACCGGGACTTCGAGCTGATCGCCTTCGGCGCGTACGACAGCGAGGACGACCTCGACGCCTCCGCGCTGGACCCCGTGCGCACCCGCTCGATCCTGACCCGGCGTTCCACGGCGGCCGTCCGCGCCTGGTTCGAGGGCTTCGGCATCACCCGCGCGACCGGGCCGGTCCGGATCCCGCCGACCCCGGAGGCCGGCGTCCACCGGGGCCGCGTCTGCCTCCCCGTACGCCATCGGGGTGTCGTCCTCGGCTACGTCTGGCTGCTGGACGGCGATCCGGGTCCCTCGGACGCCCAACTGGCGTCCGCGATGGAGGTGACCGTCCGGATCGGCGCCCTGCTCGCGGACGAGGCCCAGCACGGCGCCGACCTCACCCGGGAGCTGCGGGCGGTCCTGACCGCCGAGCGGGGCTGGCAGCGGGACATGGCGGTGGCCGAGCTGCGCACCGCGCTGGGCGCCCGCGCCGACGGCCCCCACACGGTGGTGTGCGTGACCCCCTGGCCGTCCGCCGACCCGGACGACGCGCCGTCGCTGCGCACCCTGCCGGGGGCGGAGGCCCTGTGCACGGTGCCGTGGGGCACGACGTCCCAGTCGCTGGCCCTGCTGGTGCGGCTCAGGTCGACGGAGCTGCTGACGCCGGCCACCTCGGCGGCGGGGCGGTTGCTGGAGCGGGCGGGCGCGGCCGCGGCGGGAGTCGCCGGCGGCCGGCTCGGCCTGGCGGAGCTGGGCACGGCCTGGCGGGAGGCGGCCGCGTCGGCCCGGGCGGCCCTGGCGGAACCCCGGCTGGGACCGGTCGCCCACTGGGCCTCGATCGGCCCGTTCCGGCTGCTCACCGCGCTGCCGCCGGAGAGCGCCCACGACCCGGCCGTACGGGATCTCCTCTCCCCGGCCCACCGGGAGATCGCCCGCACGGCCGAGGTCTATCTCGACTGTGCGGGCCAGGCGGGCCGTGCGGCGGCGGAGCTGGGCATCCACCGGCAGACGCTGTACTACCGGCTGTCGCGCGTCGAGCAGTTGACGGGCCTGGACCTGGACGACGGGGAGGACCGGCTGCTGCTGCACATGGCGCTGAAGGCGAACCGACTGTGAGGAGCCCTCGGGACCGCGGGCGAATTCGTCCGCGGGGAAGCCGCCGGCTCACTCCCGGGCGGCCGTATCAGCTCTTTCGAGCCGCGGCGATCAGCCGCCGCAACCCCTCCTTCAACTGCTCGGCCTCCGGCGCGCTCTTCGGGTCGAAGGTCCACTGCGCCATGAGTCCCATCATCAGGGTCAGGTAGAAGTAGCCGAGGGTGTCCACGGTCTCCTCCGCGACGTCCTCCTCACGCCCGCCGTGGAACAGCGTGACGATGCCCCGCGCGCCCTCACGCTGGGCTCGCGCCAGATGCTCCCGCACCTCGGGCAGCTGGTCGCCCATGGCCACGATCTCCATGCTGAGCCGCCACATCGAGCCGGGGTCCCGCATGGTGCCGATGATGTTCGACCACACCTCGGCGAACCGCTCCAGCGTGCCGGGCTCCCCACGGAGCTCGCCGCCCCCCTCGAAGGCGTCGGACATGCCTTCCACCATCTCGATGTACGCCTGCGCCAGCAGCGCGTCCTTCGAGCCGTAGTGGTAGCCGATCGACGCCAGGTTGGTCCCCGACTCCTTGACGATGTCGCGCGCGGTCGTCCGCGCGAAGCCCTTGGCCAGCAGGCAGCGCTTGGCGCCTTCGAGCAGATCCTCACGGTGTCCCATGCCACCTCACCCTACCCGGCTTTATACAGCCGTCCTAGACGAACGATTTATACAAGCGCACTAGACAGCTGTTTAATACGCCCGTACAGTCCCTGCCATGACGACAGACACGAATGCTCCGGCCCTCGCCGGACGCCGCGAATGGACCGCGCTCGGCGTGCTGATGCTTCCGCTGCTGCTGGTCTCGATGGACGTCTCGGTCCTCTACTTCGCGATCCCGGAGATCAGCGCGGACCTGTCGCCGAGCGGCACCCAGCAGCTGTGGATCTTCGACATCTACGGCTTCGTCCTGGCGGGCCTGCTGATGACGATGGGCTCGCTGGGCGACCGCATCGGCCGCCGCCGGCTTCTGCTGATCGGCGCGGCGGCCTTCGGCGCCGCCTCCGCGCTGGCGGCGTACGCGAACAGCGCCGAGACCCTGATCGCGGCCCGCGCCGTCCTCGGCATCGGCGGGGCGACCCTGATGCCGTCGACGATGGCGCTGGTCCGCACGATGTTCACCGATCCCGCCCAGCGGGCGAGGGCGATCGGGCTGTGGTCCGGCGTGATGACCGCCGGCATCGCGCTCGGCTCGGTGATGAGCGGCGTGCTCGTCGAGCACTTCTGGTGGGGCTCGGTCTTCCTGGTCAACCTGCCGGCGATGGTGCTGCTGCTGGCCCTCGGCCCGGTCCTGCTGCCCGAGTCGAAGAACCCCGCACCCGGCCGTTTCGACTGGCTGAGCGTCCCGCTGTCGCTCGCGGCGGTCCTGCCCGTGATCTACGGCCTGAAGGAGATCCCCTCCGAGGGCTGGAACGTGCGGTACGTCCTCTCGGTGACGGTCGGCCTGCTCTTCGCCACGCTCTTCGTCCACCGGCAGCGCACGACGGCGTCTCCGCTGATCTCACCGGAGCTGTTCCGGGGGCGCGGCTTCAGCCCGGCCGTCGCCCTCAACCTCGTCGCCGCCTTCGGCATGATGGGCTCGGCCTACTTCACGACCCAGTACATCCAGTCGGTCCTGGGCAAGAGCCCCCTCGAAGCCGCGCTGTGGAGCCTGCTGCCCTCGGTGTTCATCGGCATGGCTGCCCCGGTCAGCGCGCAGCTCGTGCAGCGGGGCGCGCCCCGCGCCTACGTCGTCGCCGGAGGCTTCGCGGTCACTGCGGGCGGCTACGTGATGCTGACCCTGGCCGGCACGGACTCCCTCTGGCTGCTGCTGGCCGCGTGCGGCGTCCTGGCCTGCGGCGTCGTCGCCGTCATGTCCCAGCTGACCGACCTGGCCATGGGCACCGCCCCGGTGGAGAAGGCGGGCGCGGCCTCCTCGCTCCTGGAGACCGGCACGGAGTTCGGCGGCGCGCTGAGCATGGCGTTCCTCGGCTCCATCGGCACGGCGGTCTACCGCCACGAGATGCCGGGGTCGGCGCCGGCGGCGGCCCAGGAGACGCTGGGCGGCGCGCTGGCCGCCGCCGATCGGCTGCCGGGGCGCACGGGTGACGCCCTGGCGACGGCGGCGCGCGAGGCCTTCACCAGCGGGATGCACGCGGCGGCCATCGCGGGCGCGGTGCTGCTGACGGGGGCGGCGGTCGCGGCCGCGGTGACGCTGCGGCGGGTTCAGGTGCGGGAACCTGCGGCGCCGGAGCCGGAGCCGGAGAAGGCCGCGGTCTGAGGAAACCCGCGGTACGAAACCCGCAGCACAGGCGAAGTCCCCCAGAGGGGGCACCCCCGGACGGGCTGAGAAACTCAGCCCGTCCGGCGTTGTGGACGAGGTCCGTTCAGGGCCGGAGCGGGGGTCCGGGGGCGGCGGCCCCCGGGCCACGGCGACCGCGGCGGACGGTCACCGGAACCGAACGGTGACCTCGGACCGGGTCAGACCAGATTCACCGCACGCGCGGACGTCGCCCCGATCTCCGCGGCGACCTCGCCCAGCACACCCGCGGACACGGTGTCGTCGACGGTCAGCACCGCCAGCGCCTCCCCGCCCACGGCCGCACGGGCGACCTGCATACCGGCGATGTTGATGCCCGCCTCGCCGAAGATCCGGCCCACGGTGCCGACGACACCGGGACGGTCCTCGTAGCGCAGCACGACCATGTGGTCGGCGAGCGCGAGGTCGACGTCGTAGTCGCCGACCGCGACGAGCTTCTGCAGGTGCTTCGGGCCGGCCAGGGTGCCGGAGACCGCGACCTCCTCGCCGCTGCCGAGCGTGCCGCGCACGGTGACGACGTTGCGGTGGTCGGCCGACTCCGAGCTCGTGGTCAGCCGCACCTCGACGCCGCGCTCCTGCGCGAACAGCGGGGCGTTGACGTACGACACGGTCTCGTCGACGACGTCCTCGAAGACGCCCTTGAGGGCGGACAGCTCCAGCACCTTCACGTCGTGCTGGGTGATCTCGCCGTAGACCTCGACGTCGAGGCGGACCGCGACCTCACCGGCGAGCGCGGTGAAGATCCGGCCGAGGCGCTCGGCGAGCGGCAGGCCCGGCTTGACGTCCTCGGCGATGACACCGCCCTGGACGTTCACCGCGTCCGGCACCAGCTCACCGGCGAGGGCGAGGCGGACGGACTTGGCGACCGCGATACCGGCCTTCTCCTGCGCCTCGTCCGTGGAGGCGCCGAGGTGCGGGGTGGCGACGACCTGGTCGAACTCGAACAGCGGCGAGTCGGTGCACGGCTCCTTGGCGTACACGTCGAGGCCGGCGCCGGCGACCCGGCCCTCCTTGAGTGCGGAGTACAGCGCCTCCTCGTCGACGATGCCACCGCGGGCCGCGTTGACGACGCGCACGCTCGGCTTGACCTTGCGCAGCGCCTCGTCGCCGATGAGGCCGACCGTCTCCGGCGTCTTGGGCAGGTGGACGGTGATGAAGTCGGAGACCTCGAGCAGCTCGTCCAGCGACAGCACCTTCACGCCCATCTGCGCGGCGCGCGCGGGCTGCACGTAGGGGTCGTAGGCGACGACCTTCATGCCGAAGGCGGACATGCGCTGGGCGACGAGCGCGCCGATACGGCCGAGGCCGACGACACCGAGGGTCTTCTCGGCGAGCTCCACGCCCGTGTACTTGCTGCGCTTCCACTCGCCGTTCTTCAGCGCGGCGTTGGCCTGCGGGATGTTGCGGGCGGTGGCGAGGATGAGACCGCAGGCCAGCTCGGCGGCGGTCACGATGTTGGAGGTGGGGGCGTTGACGACCATCACGCCGGCCTTGGTGGCGGCGGAGACGTCGACGTTGTCCAGGCCGACGCCGGCTCGTGCGACGACCTTCAGCTTGCTCGCGGCGGCGATCGCCTCGGCGTCCACCTTGGTGGCCGAGCGGATCAGGATCGCGTCGACGTCGGCGATGGCCGGGAGCAGTTCGGCTCGGTCCGCTCCGTTGCAGTGCCGGATCTCGAAGTCCGGGCCAAGCGCGTCCACGGTCGCGGGCGACAGCTCTTCAGCGATGAGTACGACAGGTTTCGAGCTCACGTGAGTCCTCACAAGTCCAGAGCATGCGGACGGCCGTCCCGACGGCCGCAGGCGGAGGAGGGGGAGCGGCGCCGGGGAATTTCGGGTGCGTTCCCGCGTCGTTCGGTGCGTGCTTTCGGCGTGCCGGGTGAAGGTCCTCGTAGCGGAGCTACTTGGGCCTTCGGCCGGTGCGGCGAGAGTGCGTGCCGGGCGGCGTGGGGGCGTGCTCGCAATTCCTCGGTGTCGCTGGGCCGCGTGGAAGACGCACGACGCTGTGGGCCTGACGCGTATGTAGTGCAGCAGTGTAGTGCTGCGGCAAAGGTCGTCATGCGCCTCTGCGGAAGGATCACCCGTCCGTGGTCGGACGGGATGGACAACACCGTTTCACGGGACAACACCGTTTCACACGACGTTACCCGGGGTTGGCCGAAGGGGCCGGAGCAGCAGGCTCCGGCCCCTGGGGACATGTCGTTCACACGCCCCGCGGCGCGAGGCTCACGCCTCCTCGTCGACCCAGCTCATCAGCTTGCGCAGCTGCTTGCCGGTGGTCTCCAGCAGGTGCTCGGAGTCCTGCTGCTTGTACTCGTTGTACTTCTTCAGGCCGCCGTGGTACTCGTCCATCCACTGCTGGGCGAAGGTGCCGTCCTGGATCTCGGCGAGGACCTTCTTCATCTCGGCCTTGGTGGCGTCGGTGATGATCCGCGGGCCGGTGACGTAGTCGCCCCACTCGGCGGTCTCGGAGACGGACCAGCGCATCTTCTCCAGGCCGCCCTCGTACATGAGGTCCACGATCAGCTTCAGCTCGTGCAGGCACTCGAAGTAGGCGATCTCCGGCTGGTAGCCGGCCTCGGTCAGGGTCTCGAAGCCCGCCTTGACCAGCGCGGCCGTACCACCGCAGAGAACGGCCTGCTCACCGAAGAGGTCGGTCTCGGTCTCCTCGGTGAAGGTCGTCTTGATGACGCCGGCGCGGGTGCCGCCGATGCCCTTGGCGTACGACAGCGCGAGCGCGAAGGCGTTGCCCGAGGCGTCCTGCTCGACGGCGGCGATGCAGGGAACGCCGCGGCCCTCCTCGTACTGGCGGCGGACCAGGTGGCCCGGGCCCTTCGGGGCGACCATGGCGACGTCGACGCCGGCCGGGGGCTTGATGAAGCCGAAGCGGATGTTGAAGCCGTGGCCGAAGAACAGCGCGTCGCCGTCCTTCAGGTTGGGGGCGATGGACTCCTCGTAGACCTGGGCCTGGATGGGGTCCGGCACCAGGATCATGATGACGTCGGCCTCGGCGGCGGCCTCGGACGGCGTCACCACGCGCAGGCCCTGCTCCTCGGCCTTCGCCTTGGACTTGGAGCCCTCGTGCAGACCGACCCGCACGTCGACACCGGAGTCACGCAGCGACAGGGCGTGCGCGTGGCCCTGGCTGCCGTAGCCGATGACCGCGACCTTGCGGCCCTGGATGATGGACAGGTCGGCGTCAGCGTCGTAGAACAGCTCGGCCACTTTGGGTTCTCTCCTTGAGTGCAGGTGTTGCGTCCCACCGTATGACGGCGGGGGGAAGGGAAGTTTCGGGGTCTCGCTATACGGGCGGGATCCGGGCGGCCGATGTCACCCGGCCGCCCGAACGCGTCCTTACGCCGATCGGTCGAGTGCGCGCAGCGACCGGTCCGTGATCGAACGGGCGCCGCGGCCGATCGCGATCGTGCCGGACTGGACCAGCTCCTTGATGCCGTACGGTTCCAGCATCTTGAGCATGGCGGAGAGCTTGTCGCTGCTGCCGGTGGCCTCGATGGTCACGGCCTCCGGGGAGACGTCCACGGTCTTGGCGCGGAACAGCTGGACGATCTCGACGATCTGGGAGCGCGTCTCGTTGTCGGCGCGCACCTTCACCAGAACGAGTTCACGCTGAACCGCCTGCGACGGCTCCAGCTCGACGATCTTCAGCACGTTGACGAGCTTGTTGAGCTGCTTGGTGACCTGCTCCAGCGGCAGGTCCTCGACGTTCACCACGATGGTGATGCGGGAGATGTCGGGGTGCTCGGTGACACCGACCGCGAGCGAGTCGATGTTGAAGCCGCGGCGGGAGAAGAGGGCGGCGATCCGGGCCAGGATGCCCGGGGTGTTCTCCACCAGGACGGAGAGCGTGTGCTTGGACATTTCTCTTTCGTCTCTCTCGCTCAGTCGTCTTCGTTGTCGCCGAAGTCGGGGCGGACGTCCCGGGCGGCCATGATCTCGTCGTTGGAGGTGCCGGCGGCGACCATCGGCCACACCATGGCGTCCTCGTGGACGATGAAGTCGATGACGACCGGACGGTCGTTGATGGAGTTCGCCTCTTCGATGACCTTGTCGAGGTCGGCCGGGTCCTCGCAGCGGATGGCGTAGCAGCCCATGGCCTCCGACAGCTTCACGAAGTCGGGGACGCGGGTGCCCCGGGCGTCCGGGTTGACGTCGTTCGGACCGGAGTGCAGCACGGTGTTGGAGTACCGCTGGTTGTAGAACAGCGTCTGCCACTGGCGGACCATCCCGAGGGCGCCGTTGTTGATGATGGCGACCTTGATCGGGATGTCGTTCAGGGCGCAGGTGGTGAGCTCCTGGTTGGTCATCTGGAAGCAGCCGTCGCCGTCGATCGCCCAGACCGTCTTCGCGGGGGCTCCCGCCTTGGCGCCCATGGCGGCCGGGACCGCGTAGCCCATCGTCCCGGCGCCGCCGGAGTTCAGCCAGGTGGCGGGCTTGTCGTACTGGATGAAGTGCGCGGCCCACATCTGGTGCTGGCCGACGCCCGCCGCGAAGATCGTGCCCTCGGGGGCGAGCTGCCCGATGCGCTCGATGACCTGCTGCGGGGAGAGCGAGCCGTCCCCCGGCTGGTCGTAGCCGAGCGGGTAGGTCTCGCGCCAGCGGTCGAGGTCCTTCCACCAGGCGCTGTAGTCGCCCTGGTTGCCCTCGCTGTGCTCCTTCTGCACGGCCTGGATCAGGTCGGCGATGACCTCGCGCGCGTCCCCGACGATCGGGACGTCGGCGGCGCGGTTCTTGCCGATCTCCGCCGGGTCGATGTCCGCGTGGACGATCTTGGCGTACGGGGCGAAGCTGTCGAGCTTGCCGGTGACGCGGTCGTCGAAGCGGGCGCCGAGGGCGACGATCAGGTCGGCCTTCTGCAGACCGGTGACGGCGGCCACCGAGCCGTGCATACCGGGCATGCCCAGGTGCTGCGGGTGGCTGTCGGGGAACGCTCCCAGCGCCATCAGGGTGGTGGTGACGGGCGCGCCGGTCAGCTCGGCGAGGACCTTCAGCTCGGCGGTGGCGCCGGACTTGATCACCCCGCCGCCGACGTAGAGGATCGGCCGCCTGGCGGAGGCGATCAGCTTGGCGGCCTCGCGGATCTGCTTGGCGTGCGGCTTGGTCACCGGGCGGTAGCCGGGCAGGTCCATGGTGGGCGGCCAGGAGAAGGTCGTCCGCGCCTGGAGGGCGTCCTTGGCGATGTCGACCAGGACCGGGCCGGGGCGGCCGGTGGAGGCGATGTGGAAGGCCTGCGCGATGACCCGGGGGATGTCCTCGGCCTTGGTGACCAGGAAGTTGTGCTTGGTGATCGGCATGGTGATGCCGACGATGTCCGCCTCCTGGAAGGCGTCCGTGCCGATCGCCTTGGAGGCGACCTGGCCGGTGATCGCGACCAGCGGCACCGAGTCCATGTGGGCGTCGGCGATCGGCGTGACCAGGTTGGTGGCGCCCGGGCCGGAGGTGGCCATGCAGACGCCGACCTTGCCGGTGGCCTGTGCGTAGCCGGTGGCCGCGTGGCCGGCGCCCTGCTCGTGACGGGCCAGGACGTGGCGCACCCGGGTGGAGTCCATCAGCGGGTCGTACGCGGGAAGGATCGCACCGCCGGGAATGCCGAATACCGTGTCGGCGCCGACCTCCTCGAGAGAGCGGATGAGGGACTGCGCACCCGTGACGTGCTCGACGGTGGCGGAGTGTCCTCCGGATCGGGGCCGCGGCTGCGGGTGATGGGCCCCGGTGGCCTGCTCGGTCATCGGCATTCTCTTCTCGATGCTGAGGGTTTTGCTGGGGGGTCTGGCTGGGAGTCTGGCTGGGTGTTTTGCGAAGTTCGTGCGGTGTGCGACTGCTGTACGCCTGGCGCCTGTGCAACAAAAAACCCCTCGTGCCAAAAGGCAAGCGAGGGGAGCGCGCCGGTGAGGTCGCTGGGGTTTCCGGATCGTCCTCCGGTGGGTCCCAGCTCAGCCGACGCGCTGTCCAAGTACGAGAATTCGGGTGCGCATGGCACTGACCCTCCCCCCGGCACGCACCCACTGTCAAGTGGGTGGGACGGGGGTCTCATTATGTGAGCGCAGTGCTGTTCCGCCACCAAGGGTTCCCCCTCCCAGGACCGCAGGGACACCACTGGTGTACACCCCGGCGCCGCCGCCCGCGAAGGCGGGCTCGACCTGTTCGTGCGGCACCGGATAGTGGCCGCGGCCGAGCGCCCTGCGCAGCCGGTACTCGTCGAGCGGCCCGGAGAAGGCCGCGCCCTGTCCGTGCGTGCAGCCCATCGCGCGCAGGGCGACGACCTGCTCGGGCAGATCCACGCCCTCGGCCACGGACTGCAGCCCGAGGTCGCTCGCGATCCGCAGCAGCCCACTGGTGATCTTGTGCAGCCGCGCGGACTCCACGACGCCCTCCACCAGACCGCGGTCCAGTTTCAGTACGTCGACCGGGAGCCGGCGCAGTGCCGTTATGGCCACGCAGCCGCCGCCGAAGCCGTCGAGGGCGATCCGGACACCGAGTCGGCGCAGGGCGCCCAGCCGCCGCTCCAGTTCGTCCAGCGACACCTTCGGGTCTATGTCGGACAGCTCGACCATCAGCGACCCGGACGGCAGCCCGTGCCGGGTCAGCAGGGCCTCCACGGAGCCCAGCGGCATCGACCGGTCCAGGAGGCGGCGGGCGCCCACCTGGACCACCACCGGCAGGTTCAGCCCGCTCGCGGCCCGGTCGGCGGCCTGCGCGACGGCCTCCTCGAGCGTCCAGCGGCCCAGCTCGGCGGTCTTGTCGCCGTCCTCCGCCACCCGCAGGAACTCCGCGGGCGTGAAGAGCACTCCCTGGGCGGAGCGCCACCGCGCGTGCGCGGCGACCGACGAGATCCGGCCGTCCTCCAGCCGCACCACGGGCTGGTGCAGCAGCGCGAACTCGCCGTCGTGCAGCGCGGCCCGCAACCGCGTGGCCAACGCCGCCTTCCGTACGACGTCCTGCTGCATCTGCGGCTTGTACAGCTCGACCCGGCCCTTGCCGCCCGCCTTGGCGCGGTACATGGCGAGGTCGGCGTTGCGCAGCAGTTCCCCGGCGCCGAGCCCCGGTTCGGCGAAGGCGACGCCGATGGAGGCGGCGACCCGCACCTCGTTGCCGTCGATCTGGTACGGCTGGGAGAGCGTGACCCTGAGGCGGTCGGCGAGCTCCAGGATGTGCCGCTCCCGTGCGCCGCGGTCACGGGTGGTGTCGCCGACGATCAGGGCCGCGAACTCGTCGCCGCCCAGCCGGGAGGCCGTGTCGCCGTGCCGGACCGCGTCCTGGAGCCTGCGGGCGGCCTGGACGAGCAGCTCGTCCCCGGCCTGGTGGCCGATCGTGTCGTTGACGGCCTTGAAGCCGTCGAGGTCGATGAAGAGGACGGCTGTGTTGCGCAGGGCGGTGCCCCGGTCGGAGCTGCGGCGGCCGGAGAGCGCCTGCTGGACGCGCCGGGTGAACAGGGCACGGTTGGGCAGGTCGGTCAGCGGGTCGTGCTCGGCGTTGTGCTGGAGCTGCGCCTGCAGACGCACCCGTTCGGTGACGTCCCGGCTGTTGAAGATCAGGCCGCCCTGGTGGCGGTTGACGGTCGACTCGACGTTGAGCCAGCCTCCCCCGCTCTCGGCTTCGCCCGAGCGGGAGGCGCCCCCGTCGCCGGAGCGGAAGCGGCACTCGATGCGGGTGGTGGGTTCCTCCTGGGGGCTGGCGGCCAGGAAGCGGCGCACCTCGTGCACCACGCGGCCCAGGTCCTCCGGGTGGATGAGATGGGCCAGCTCCGTGCCCACCAGCTCCTCCGCCGGCCGTCCGTAGACGCCGGCGGCGGCCGGTGAGACGTACCGCAGGACGCCGCTGGGGGCGGCGATCATGATCACGTCGCTGGAGCCCTGCACCAGGGAGCGGAAGTGGTTCTCCGTCTGCGCCAGTTCCTGGGTGAGGGTCATGTTGTCCAGCAGCATGATCCCCTGGCGCACCACGAGGGCGAGCACGACCGCCCCGCCGGTGACCAGCACCACGCGGTCGACGCTGCGGCCGTTGAGGACGTTGTAGAGGATCCCCAGGGTGCAGACGGCGGCGGCGAGGTAGGGCGTGAGGGCGGCGAGGGAGCCGGTGAGGGGCCGCGTGGCCGGATACCGGTTGAGCTCGCCGTCCGGTGCGGACGGCTGTGTGTCCGGACGGCCGGCCGCGCGGCGCCCGCGCACGTGCTCGTGCGCCACGCGCGTGCGCCCCTCCTCCGCCGCGTCCTGCCGGCCGGCGGCCCACGGGGCGTAGGCGAGGAGCAGTGAGCCGGCGAACCAGCCCGCGTCGAGGAGCTGGCCCGAGCGGTAGGTGTGGTGCAGCAGCGGTGAGGTGAACAGGGCGTCGCACATCACGGTCAGCGCCAAGGCGCCGACGGCGGTGTTGACCGCTGTGCGGTTGACCGGTGAGCGCCGGAAGTGCAGCACCAGCACCATGCTGATGAGGGCGATGTCGAGCAGCGGGTACGCCAGCGACAGGGCCGCGTGCCCCACGCTCGGCCCGTCGAGCTGCGCGGCCTGCGCGAGGGCGAGGCTCCACGCCAGGGTGAGCAGCGAACCGGCGATCAACCAGGCGTCCAGCGCCAGACAGACCCAGCCCGCCTTGGTCACGGGCCGGGCGGCGAGCACCAGCAGACCCACGATCGCGGGCGGCGCGAAGCACAGGAAGAACAGGTCGGCGTAGCTGGGGCTGGGCACGGGACGGTCCAGGACGACCTCGTACCACCCCCAGACCAGGTTGCCGAGGGCCGCCATCGTCGAGGAGAGGCCGAACAGCAGCCAGGCGGGTCGAAAGCGGACCCGGCGGGTGCGCGCGTAGAGGAAGCAGGACACGGCGGCGGTGCCCGCCGCTGCCGTGAGTCCGAAGTCGCCCATGATCAGGGCGAGTTGTTCCGAACCCCAGCCGAACGCGGAGCCGACGGCGTAGCCCGCGCACAGCAGGGCCAGGAGGAGTTGGTGGGCCATGGTCGATCCGGGGCCGCAGGACGGCGACCCGGTCGGTGGCGTCCCCGCCGGAGCCTGTGCCCGCAGCGCTCCGTCGAGGAGGGTCGTGGAGGTCGGCGGCGAACTCACCGGGTCCTCCCGGTCCCCGTCGCTCCCCGGTCCCGCGGCGTCGGCTGCGGCTGCCTCCTGCCGCTGGTGGGCCTGCGGTGGTGATGGCTGTGCCGACTGCCGTGACCGGGGCCACCGTGTGTGCTCGTGGCCGTGCAACAGGGTCGCCGGCGGCGGCTCCGCCGCGTCGGATCGTTCGTCCATAGGCCGTGCATCGCCCGTCGCCCCCCTCACAGTCTGATGTCCATCCCCGGCGCCGAACGGTGCGCGGCGCAGCCCCTGTCGGGACGATACACCAGTCTCGTCACTCAGGGACATAGGTTCTCTACGCTCCGTGACGACCAGCGGCAACGTGCGCACTGACCGCGTTCGGGGGACTGCGGAGGGTACCCGAACCGGATCACGCGTGTGCCGTGCTCGTCATGCCTCGTCGGTGGCGCCCGTCGTAAGGATCACGTTGCGCAGGGGCCGCCGGTTCACGAAACGGTCCAACTGATCCGTCAGCAGGCGTTCGGCGCGGGGCCGGAAGGCCGACGTGGGGCCGCCGACATGGGGGCTGATCAGCACACCCGGCGCCTGCCACAGCGGGTGGGCGGGGGGCAGGGGTTCGGGTTCGGTGACGTCCAGGGCCGCGGTGAGGCGGCCGCTCTCCAGTTCGGCGAGCAGGGCCTTGCTGTCGACGACGGCGCCGCGGGCGACGTTGACCAGCAGCGCGCCGTCCTTCATACGGGCGAGGAAGTCGGCGTTCGCCAGGTGCCGGGTGCTCTCCGTCAGGGGCGTGGAGAGGATGACGACGTCCGCCTCGGGGAGCAGGGAGGGCAGTTCGGTGAAGGGATGCACCGGACCGCGCTCCGTTGTGCGCTGGGAGCGCGCGACGCGCGCCACCCGCGCCACCTCGAAGGGCACGAGCCGGTCCTCGATCGCCGATCCGATCGCCCCGTACCCCACGATGAGGACGTTCTTGTCGGCCAGCGCGGGCCGGAAACCGCCGAGCCACTCCCCGCGGTCCTGGGCGCGGACGAAGTCGGGGACACCGCGCAGGGAGGCGAGGACCAGGGTGAGGGTGAGCTCGGCGGTGCTCGCCTCGTGCACCCCGCGCGCGTTGCACAACCGCACGCCCGGACGCAGCAGCCCGAGGCCCGGCAGCACGTTGTCGACGCCGGCCGACAGCGTCTGCACGACCTCGACGGAGCTCAGGTGGGGCAGCGGGCGCCGGCAGACCTCGGCGGGCTTCATGTAGGGGACCACGTAGTACACGCACCGGGCCGGGTCCGCGGGGAACTCCGCGCCCCCGTTCCAGAAGAGATAGTTCAGGCCCTCGGGGAGCCCTTCGATCTCGTCCGGCGGGATGGGCAGCCACACGTCAGCAGTCATGCTCAGGAGGCTATGTGAGGCACGCGCGTGTGCAGAGGTTAGGTTGGGTGCCAGGAGAGGGAGGATCACGAGCAGGTGGAGTGCAGGACGATCGGCGCGGCGGCGCTCACGGTGGGGGCCGTCGGACTCGGGTGCATGCCGATGAGCTGGGCGTACAGCGGGTCGCGGCAGCGGGGCGACGAGTCGCTGAGGGCATTGCACCGGGCGCTGGATCTGGGCGCGACCCTGCTGGACACGGCCGACATGTACGGCCCGTTCACCAACGAGCTGTTGGTGGGGCGGGTGTTGAAGGAGCGGCGCGAGGACGCGTTCGTGTCGACGAAGGTCGGGCTGCTGGTGGGTGAGCAGCACATCGTGGCCAACGGCCGCCCCGGGTATGTGAAGCGGGCCTGTGACGCCTCGCTGAGGCGGCTGCAGACGGACGTCATCGACCTGTACCAGCTGCACCGCGCCGACCCCGAGGTGCCCGTGGAGGAGACCTGGGGGGCGATGGCGGAGCTCGTGCGGGCGGGCAAGGTGCGGGCGTTGGGGCTGTGCGCGGTGGGAGCGCGGGGCGGCCGGCGTTCGGGCGGGCGGCTGTACGACGCGACGATCCGGCAGTTGCGGCGGGTGCAGCAGGTCTTCCCGGTGAGCGCGGTCGAGGCGGAGCTGTCGGTGTGGTCGCCGGAGGCGCTGGACACGCTGCTGCCGTGGTGCGAGCAGCGCGGCGTCGGTTTCCTGGCGGCGATGCCGCTGGGCAACGGCTTCCTCACCGGGACGCTGACCCCGGGCGAGGGCTTCGAACCGGACGACATGCGCGCCCGTCATCCCCGCTTCACCGCCGAGATGATGGCCGGGAACCAGCCGATCGTCGCCGGCCTGCGCCGGGTGGCCGCACGGCACGGCGAGACCGTGACGGCCGCGCAGGTGGCCCTGGCGTGGGTGCTGGCGCAGGGCCGGCACGTGGTCCCGGTGCCCGGCGCCAAGCACGAGCGGTGGGTGACGGAGAACGCGGCGGCGGCCGGGCTGCGGCTGACGGAGCAGGACCTGACCGAGGTGGCGGAGCTGCCGGCGGCGCAGGGCTCGTGGGATTAGGGCCTGCCGGTCCGGCGGAGAGTGGGGGCGTGCCGGGCCCCGCGTCTGCTGCGCGGTCCGCCGGACGGGCCGCCCTCGAACCCGGACCGGGGCGGGGGGTGGGGGGCGGGGAACGCCGGCGGCATCGGGTTGCGGTGATCGGGAACTCATGAGGCGCTCGCGGTGTAAGACAAGTAGGACCTGCCGTTGGACCGCCGTGTCGAAGGGACCAAGATCGTGCGACGTCGAGCAGTGACGGCCGTGCTGGCCGCGAGTGCGCTCCTGTTGGCGGCCGGCTGCTCCTCCGACGGCGGAGGAACACCGGGCCCCGCCGGGAGCCCGTCGCCGAGTACCTCGGCCGCGCGAAGCTCGCCCTCGCGGGGGGCGGCCGAGGAGATTCCGCCCGCGAAGGGCACGGTGAAGGTGGTGCGTACGGTCGCCGAGGGCCTGAACACCCCGTGGGGCCTCGCTCCGATCCCCGGCGGCGGCGGTCTGCTGGTCTCCTCCCGCGACGAGGGGACGATCACGCGGATCGACGAGAAGACCGGCGCGAGGACCGAGCTCGGCGAGGTGCCGGGCGTCTCGGCGGACGGCGAGGGCGGCCTCCTCGGCATCGCCCTCTCCCCCGACTACGCCTCGGACCACATGATCTACGCGTACTTCACCTCGGCCTCGGACAACCGCGTCGTGCGCATGCTGTACGACGCGGACAAGCCGGCCGGCGAGCAGCTGGGCGCACCCGACACGGTCTTCAAGGGCATCCCCAAGGGCTTCATCCACAACGGCGGCCGGATCGCCTTCGGCCCGGACAGGATGCTCTACGTGGGCACGGGCGAGAGCGGCGACAAGGGCCTGTCCCAGGACAAGGAGTCCCTGGGCGGCAAGATCCTGCGCCTGACCCCCGAGGGCGAACCGGCCCCGGGCAACCCGTTCCCGGACTCCCCGGTGTACTCGTACGGCCATCGCAATGTGCAAGGGCTGGCCTGGGACTCCGAGCAGCGTCTCTTCGCGGCGGAGTTCGGCCAGAACACCTGGGACGAGCTGAACGCGATCAAGCCGGGCGACAACTACGGCTGGCCGGAGGTCGAGGGCACCTCGGACGACGCCAAGTACCACAACCCGCTGGCCAAGTGGCGCACGGACGAGGCCTCCCCGAGCGGCATCGCCCACGCCGAGGGCTCGATCTGGATGGCGGGTCTGAGGGGCCAGCGTCTGTGGCGCATCCCGCTGAAGGGCACGGAGGCGTCGGCGGACCCGCAGCCCTTCCTGCAGGGCGACTACGGGCGGCTGCGCACGGTGGTCTCGGCGGGCGGCAACAAGCTGTGGCTGACGACCAGCAACACGGACGGACGGGGCACACCGAAGGAGGGCGACGACCGGATCCTGGAGCTGGAGGTGAGCTGAGGCACCCGCTCACTCCCGGCTCACTCCCCCGTGGCGTCCGCCTCGTCCTCGTCCACCTCGTCCTCGTCCGCCTCGTCGACCTCGTCCACCGGCTTGGGCGGACGGACGACGACCTTCCCGGACGCGAGGTCTATCGGTCCGCGCCCGGGATCGGCGTCGCCGACGTCCTCCCGGGTCAGCTCCAGCCGGTTCTGCTCGTCGCGGGTGTGTTTGCGACCCGGGGAGAACAGTTCCTCGAAGACGTTGAACATGGTTCTTCCTTTCCGGGCCGCGTCACGGCGATGGTTACTCGTCCTCTATGAGCGACTGGGTGAGGATCGCCACGGAGATCAGGATCAGGAACGCTCGATGGACGATGTGGTCGACGGTCAGGCCGGGCGCCACGGAGACGACCCGGATGTCCTCGCCGCTGACAGCCTGCGACACGGGGATGAACGGGTCCTCGGCAAGCTTCGGCAGACCGCGCTCCAAGAGCTTGCGCCGGTCTTCGGGGAGCGCGTCACGCCGTGCTGCGGCACGCTCGGTGTACTCGATCTGGTACACCACGGCTCCTCCCTGGTCGCCTGCCGCCATTATCCCGCGACCGCCCGGTGATCCGCCCCCGCCGGGAACAGTCCCAGCCGGTGCGCCACGGCCGCCGCCTCGCCCCGGCCCGAGACGCCGAGCTTGGACAGGATGTTCGAGACGTGGACGCTGGCCGTCTTCGGGGAGATGAAGAGTTCCTCGGCTATCTGGCGGTTGGTGCGGCCGGCCGAGACCAGGCGGAGGACGTCACGCTCGCGACTGGTGAGGCCGAGGGCGCGGGCCGGGTCGTCGGGGGTGGGAGCCCGGCCGGCGCCGAGGGTGAGGCGGGCGCGCTGGGCGAGCAGGGCGACGGCGTCGGCGAGCGGGCGGGCGCCGAGGTGGTCGGCGACGGCGTGGGCGAGGCGGAGCAGTTCCGTGGCGCGGTCGCGTGCGCACTCGGTGCCTCCGCCGGCGAGGAGGGCCTCGGCCAGTCGGTAGCGGACGCGGGCGAGGTCGTAGGGCCGTTCCAGCGGTTCGAAGGCGGTGACGAGCTGCGACCAGAGGTCGGGAACGGCCTGGCCCTCGGCTCGGCGGAGTTCGGCGCGGACCCACTGGTCGGTGGCGAGCCAGAGAGGGGCGCCCGTGGGGAGTGTCCGGGCGGCCTCGCGGATGCGGTCGAGGATCTGCGCCCGGCCCTGTTCGGCGTCGGGCAGCCCGCGTGCGTCGGTCTCGGCCGCCGCGGCGGCGAGCAGCACCGGCCAGGCGTAGCGCTGGGTGCCGGGTGGGAAGCCGGTGTCGATGGCGCGCTCCAGTTCGGCGCGGGCGTCGAGCAGACGGCCCTGCGCCGCGGCCACGCCGATCGTGATCCGGGTGAGGGGCAGTGCCTGCTGCGGCATGGGGTCGTGGGTGCCGTAGAAGGCGCGGGCGGTGGCGAGGTGGGCGGCGGCCTCCGCGACGTCGCCGTGGCTGAGGGCGAGGTTGGCCATGCGCAGCGCGCCGGCGCCCTGGGGTTTGGCGCTGTGGCCGACGCGCAGGGCGCCCGCGGCGGCCTCGGCGGCGGCGTCCCAGCGGCCGAGTGAGTACAGCGAGTCGGACAGGTTGCCCCACACCCACGCCTCGGAGTCGAGCAGGCCGAACTTCCGGGTGTGGGCGAGGCCCTCCTCCAGGATGGGGACCGCCTCGCGGGAGCGGCCGACGGCCTCGAGTTCCGAGGGCAGGTTCACATGGGCGCGGCCGGCCACGGCGGTCATGCCCTCGGCCAGCGCCCGTTCCTTGACCTCGTACAGCTCGGCCAGTCCGGCCTCGACGTCACCCGCGTCGACCATGAGGCAGCCGAGGGTGAGGCGGGCGTTGAGCTCGATCTCGCGGACGCCGACCATGTGCGCGTAGTCGACGGCGCGCTCGGCGGCCGCGAAGGCGTCGGGTCCGGGTTCGTGCAGCATCGACCAGTTGGCGACGGTGGTCAGCACCTCGGCGTGCACCTCGGACGGCGGCAGTCCGCGCACCAGGTCCTGCGCGGTGGCGAGTTCCTTCCAGCCGTCGCCGCGGGCCAGGGCCTGCACGAGGCGGGAGCGCTGCACCCAGAACCAGGCGGCCCGCAGGGGGTCGTGCTCGTCCGCCAGGAGGTGCAGGGCCCGCTTGGTGATCTTCAGGGCGCGTTCACGTTCCCCGCAGAGCCGGCCCGCGACGGCGGCTTCCGCCATGAGGTCGAGGTAGCGCAGGGGCGTGGTGGCCGGGTCGCAGCCGCAGGGAGGATAGACCTCGGTGTAGTCGACGGGGCGCAGCCGGGCCCGCACGTCCTCGGGGGTGCTCTCCCACAGTTCCATCGCCCTTTCCAGGAGCCGTAGTTGCTCGCTGTAGGCGTGGCGGGAGCGGGCGGCGACGGAGGCGTCCAGGACGGCCGGGAGGGCCTTGGCGGCGTCGTGCGCGTGGTACCAGTAGCTGGCCAGGCGCATCACGCGCTCGTCGGCGGGGACGAGCGTCGGGTCGGCCTCCAGGGCCTCGGCGTAGCGGCGGTTGAGGCGGGAGCGTTCGCCGGGCAGCAGGTCGTCACCGACGGCCTCGCGGACCAGGGAGTGGCGGAAGCGATACCCGTCGCCGGCGGGTGTGGCGAGCAGGATGTTGGCGCCGACGGCGGCCCGCAGCGCCTCGATCAGGTCGTCCTCGGCGAGCCGGGCGACGGCGGTCAGCAGCCGGTACTCGACGGTGGAGCCGCCCTCGGCGACGATCCGGGCGACGCTCTGGGCGCTCTCGGGCAGTGCCTCGACGCGGACGAGCAGCAGGTCGCGCAGGGAGTCCGTCAGGCCGGTGCAGCAGCCCTCGTGGGTGGCGACGGCGAGTTCCTCGACGAAGAAGGCGTTGCCGTCGGAGCGTTCGAAGATGTCGTCGACCTGGGCGGGGTCGGGTTCGTACGCCAGGATTCCGGCGATCTGGCGGCCGACCTCCTCGCGGGTGAAGCGGGCGAGTTCGAGGCGGCGGACCGTGCGCAGCCGGTCGAGTTCGGCGAGGAGGGGGCGCAGCGGGTGGCGGCGGTGGATGTCGTCGGAGCGGTAGGTGGCGAGGACGACGAGACGGCCGGTGCGCAGGGTGCGCAACAGGTAGGAGAGGAGGTGGCGGGTGGAGGCGTCGGCCCAGTGCAGGTCCTCCAGGGCGACGACGACCGTGCGGTCGGCGGCGACGCGTTCCAGGAGGCGGGCGGTGAGTTCGAAGAGGCGGGCCATGCCCTCCTCGTCGTGCCGGCCCGTGCGTGCCTCGCCCATCTCGGGCAGCAGCCGGGCGAGTTCCTCCTCCTGGCCTGCGGCCGCGGCGGCGAGTTCGTCGGGCAGGGCGCGGCGCAGGGCGCGCAGGGCGGTGGAGAACGGGGCGAACGGCAGCCCGTCCGCGCCGATCTCCACGCAGCCGCCGAGCGCGACTACGGCGCCCCGGCGGCAGGCGGCGGTGGCGAACTCCTCGACGAGGCGGGTTTTGCCGACGCCGGCCTCGCCGCCGATCAGCAACGCCTGCGGCTCTCCCGCGGCGGCGCGGGAGAGCGCGTCGTTCAGGGTGTCCAACTCGTCGGCGCGGCCGACGAATACGGGGCTGACGGACTTGGTCTCCACAGGGGCGAGCATCGCACAGGGCTCCGACACAGCCCCAGCGGTTATCCGCGAGGGTCTCGACGGGGCCCCCGTCGAGACCCTCGTCGGGGCCCTCCTCGGCGCCACCGCCGGCGCGAGCACGAGACCCGTCCCGGCAGGGCGGCCCGCCCCCGTGCGGCCGGCCGCTCCCGGACCGGCGCTCATGCGGTCCGGGCGGAGCGCAGCCTGCCGGGGCCGTGGGTATGCGGCTCGCTCCCGGCGGCGTCGTGGGCGCGCTCGGCGGCCGCGCGGCGGGCGGCGCGCCGGGCCCTGGAGACCTCACGAGCCAGCCGCTCCTGCTCGGCGCGGCGGATCAGCTCGGCGGAACGGGACTGCTGGACGTCGTACGCGAACATGGTGTGCCCTCCGGAGAAGTCGCTGGTGGTGGCCTCGCTTGCTGCGATGCCTCCACCTTCGTCTCCCGGCCGGGTCCGCCGCATCGGGAGAGTTCCGCATCTTCGGCGGTGGGCGGGGCCTTAGACGCGCGTGAGGGGCCTCAGGGCGGCCATAAGGTGCTTACGGCGGCCCTGAGGCCCCTCGGGACCTGCGGCGACTCAGCCCGCGGACGGCAGTCCGAGCAGCGCGTCGCTGTACTTCAGGACCGCCAGGAGCAGGCCGATCACGCCGAGCGCGACCCCCGCCCAGGAGACCGACTTGATCCACGGCGCCTGCGGCTTGCCGGGCGCCCCGAAGGCGGGCCGGGCCAGCACCACGACACCGGTGATCAGCGCGGCCAGCGCGAACAGGCCGGCCCACAGGGCGGTGGCCTGCCAGGCGTCGCCGTAGATCGCCTGCATCTGCTTGGCGACGCTCGCCGACCTGCTCGACGAGGTCTCCAGCTGGCCGACGAGACTCTGCCGGGCGGAGGCGATCGTGCCGATCCAGCCGCCGGACAGCGACACGAGGCCGAGCGCGGCGGAGACCACGGCGGCGGCGCCCTGGCCGACGCCGGAGGGGCCGTCCGCCGTGCCTTCCCGTGTGTCTTCCTTCTCGGCGGCGGTCTCCGTCCCGTCGGTGTCCGTGCCCTCGTCGTCGGTCGTCGTCACGTCGTCCGTGGCGTCCGCCGCTTCGTTCTTGGTGACGTCCACCGTCTCCTCGTCGCGCTTCGCCTCGGTGGCCTCGGCGCCTGTCGTGGCGCCGGCCTCGTCAACAGTCCTGGTTCCCATGCCTCGCACCGTACGGACGCTCTCTGAGAGGTCTCTTAATGATCGCTGTGAGCGGCACGCGCGCGTGCGGCGCGCCACTCGGGGGCCAGCACGGACCACACTTCGAGGTCGTGCCGTACTCCACCATAGGGGTGGGCCTCCCGGCGCACACCGTCCCGGGTCATGCCCAGCCGCCGGGCGACGTTCAGGCTGGCCTGGTTCCCGGAGGCGGCGACCCACTCGACGCGGTGCATTCCACGCTGCTCGACGGCGAAGTCGATGAGCACCCGCATCGCACGGGTGACCAGTCCACGGCCGGTGGCGGCGGGTTCCAGCCAGCAGCCGACCTCGCAGTTGCCCTGGTCGGCGTGGAAGTTGAGGAAGAGCACACCGCCCACGAGCCTGCCCTCCAGCCACAGGCCGTGCAGGGAGCCGGTGTCGGCGGCGCGCATGTCGGCGTAGCGCTGGAGCATGGCCCGGGTGGAGTCCACGTCCGTCTCCTTGACCCCCAGGGAGATGAACCGCCCGATGAACTCCCGCCCCCGGTCCAGGTGCGCCAGGACCTCCTCGGCGTGCCAGGGCTCCAGGGGACGCAGTTCGGCTCCGTCGTCACCCAGCGATATCGCGTACATCCGGCTGCGTGCCCTTCTCGAGTTCCTCCACCATCGCGGTGAGCCTCTCATGGGCGGCACGGGACTCGGGCGGCTCGATGCTGATGCGCGGCAGGCGCCGGTCGAGCCAGCGGGGCAGCCACCAGTTGGCGCCGCCGAGCATGTGCATGAGGGCGGGGACGAGGAGGGTGCGCAGGACGAACGCGTCGAGGGCGACGGCGGCGGCGAGCGCGATGCCGAACATGGCGATCACCCGGTCGCCGCTGAGGACGAAGGCGAGGAAGACCGAGATCATGATGACCGCGGCGGAGTTGATCACCCGGCTGGTCTCGGCGAGGCCGATCCGGACGGCACGCCGGTTGTCGCCGGTCTCCAGCCATTCCTCGTACATCCGGCTGACGAGGAAGACCTGGTAGTCCATGGAGAGTCCGAAGAGCACCGACACCATGATCACGGGGAGGAAGGGCTCGATCGGGCCGGCGCGGCCCAGCCCCAGCAGTTCGCTCCCCCACCCCCACTGGAAGATCGCGACGACGACGCCGAACGCCCCGGCCACGGCGGCGACGTTCATCGCGGCGGCCTTCAAGGGGATGCCGACGGACCGGAAGGCGAGCAGGAGCAGCAGACAGCCCAGGCCGATGACAACGCCGACGAACAGGGGCAGTTTGCCGACGATGACGTCCGCGAAGTCGTCGTAGCCGGCCGTCACCCCGCCGACCCGCACGTCGAGCGAGGTGCCGCTCTCGGCCCGCGGGAGCACCTCGGTGCGCAGCCGGTCGACGAGGTCGCTGGTCCGCTGCGACTGCGGTGAGGACTCCGGTACGACGGTGAGGTACGCGGTGTCGCCGCCCGCGCTGTACGTCGCCGGTGTCACCGAGGCCACGCCCTCGGTGGTGCGCAGGGTGGCGTCGAGGTTGTCGAGGGCGAGCCGGTCCTCGGCGCCGTCGACGTGGGTCACCAGCGTCAGCGGGCCGTTGACGCCTGCGCCGAAGCCCCCCGCGAGGAGGTCGTAGGCCTGGCGAGTGGTGCTGGATATGGGGCCGTTGCCCTGGTCGGAGGTGCCCAGGCGGAGGGAGAGCGTGGGCAGGGCGAGGACGGCGACGACGACGAGGGCGAGCGCGCCGAGCAGTTGGGGGTGGCGCTCGACGAACGCGGACCAGCGGGCGGCGAGACCGGTGGGCAGTTCGGGCTCGGGTCCGTGCTCGGCGAGGCGGTGCCGCTCGCGGCGGCTGAGGGCGTGCGCGCCGATGCAGGACAGCAGGGCGGGCAGCAGGGTCACGGAGGCCGCGACGGTGAGCACGACGGTCAGGGAGGCGGCTGTCGCCACGCCGTTGAGGAAGTTCAGACGCAGGATCAGCATGCCCAGCAGGGCGATGCACACGGTGGCGCCCGCGAAGACGACCGCACGGCCGGTGGTGGCGACGGCGCTCGTGGCGGCCTCGGTGACCGACAACCCCCGCTTCAGACCGCGCCGGTGACGGGTGACGATGAACAGGGCGTAGTCGATGCCGACGCCGAGCCCGACCAGCATGCCGAGCATGGGCGCGAAGTCGGCGACGGTCATGGCGTGTCCGAGCAGCACGATCCCGGCGTACGCGGTGCCGACGCCGACCAGGGCGGTGGCGATGGGCAGCAGCGAGGCGGCGAGCGATCCGAACGCGAGGAACAGCACGACCGCGGCGACGACCACGCCGACGGCCTCGGCGAGGTGCCCGCCGGAGGACTCGGTGAGCGCGATCGCGCTGCCGCCCAGCTCCACCTGGAGCCCGTCGCTCTCGGCGGACTTGGCGGTGCTGACGACGGCTCGGGCCTCGCCCTGGTCGATGTCCTCGGCCCGGTCGGCGAAGACGACGGTGGCGTACGCCGTCCGCCCGTCCTCGCTGATCTGCGCGGCGCCCAGGTCGCCGTAGGGGCTGACCACGGACGCCACGCCGGGCAGGTCCGCGATCTCGTCCAGGGCGCGGGTCATCGTCTGTTCGACGGCGGCGGCGCGGACGGTGCCCGAAGTGGCGTGCCAGACAACGGTGTCGGTGTCACCGCCGAGGCCGGGGAAGGCCTCCGCGAGCAGCCGGGTGGCGTGGCCGGACTCGGTGCCGGGGACCTCGTAGTCGTTGGAGTACGAGGAGCCGGTGACCACGGCGGCCGTGGCGGTGCCGCCGAGGGTCAGGAGCCAGAGCAGGACCGCGACGAGACGGTGTCGGACACACCACTGGGCAAGGGCTGCCACGAACGTGCTCCCGGAGGTGAAGTGTGGATCTTTGACCGGGAACAGTGCATGAACTGAACGGCCCGCAAAGAACGCGTGAGCAATGTGAGGCCACTCTGACAGGCGGAACATGATCGTTCGGCGCGATCATGGGCTTGTGCACAAGAGTGGGAGACAGATCACAGGACAATAACGGCGGTGCTGTCGGCGGCCGTTACCGCACTCAGTCGGACTGGTCACCGACCGCCATGATCATCACCCCGGCGATCAGCAGCCACAGCGCGCGCCGGGTACGGCCCCGGGAGCCGAGGACCGCGGCGAGGGCGCAGACGGCGGCGCCGAGGGCGTAGGCCGCCGGGACGAGGGCCGGGGCGGAGCCGGTGAGGCGCAGGAGTGCCGCGGCGAGGCCGGCCAGGGTGAGCAGGGCGCCGGTGCCGGTCGCCGTCCAGCGGGCCCGCCGCGCGTCCTCGTCGCCGTACTCCTCGTCCGTCTCCGGGTCCTGCGGGTCCGCCTCCGGGTCCTCGGGCACCCGCTGCCCCTGGCGCTCCTGTTCGTTCATCGCGTCGGCCCGTATGTCGTCCTGGGTGTCGGAGTCGGTGGTTCCACTCATGGCGGGCGAGCGTAGCGCGTCGCGCCGAGCGGGCGAGCCGCGGGGAGACGTCACGAGGGGGACGCATCGGTGCCGATACGTCCCCCTCGGGAGTTTCGCGAAGGTCAGCCGACGCCCAGCTTCTCCAGGATCAGCTCCTTGACGCGGGCCGCGTCGGCCTGGCCGCGCGTGGCCTTCATCACGGCGCCGACGAGGGCGCCGGCCGCGGCCACCTTGCCGCCGCGGATCTTGTCCGCGACGCCCGGGTTGCCGGCGATGGCCTCCTCGACGGCGGCCGTCAGCGCGCCCTCGTCGGAGACGACCTTCAGCCCGCGCTTGTCGACGACCTCGTCCGGGGTGCCCTCGCCCGCGAGGACGCCCTCGATGACCTGGCGCGCCAGCTTGTCGTTCAGGTCACCGGAGGCGACCAGCCGGCTCACCCGGGCGACCTGCTCCGGGGTGATGGCCAGTTCGTCGAGCGCCTTGCCCGACTCGTTGGCGCTGCGCGCCAGTTCACCCATCCACCACTTGCGGGCGGAGGCCGCGTCGGCACCGGCGTCGATCGTGGCGACGATCGGCTCCAGGGCGCCGGCGTTGAGGATCGCCTGCATGTCGGTGGCGGAGACGCCCCACTCCTCGCGCAGACGGCTGCGGCGCACCAGCGGCAGCTCGGGCAGCGCGGCGCGGATCTCCTCGACCCACTCGCGCGTGGGAGCGACCGGCACCAGGTCGGGCTCGGGGAAGTACCGGTAGTCCTCGGCCTCCTCCTTCACCCGGCCCGAGGTCGTCGACCCCGTGTCCTCGTGGAAGTGCCGGGTCTCCTGGACGATCGTGCCGCCGGAGGAGAGCACGGCCGCGTGCCGCTGGATCTCGAAGCGGGCCGCGCGCTCCACGGACCGCAGCGAGTTCACGTTCTTCGTCTCGGAGCGCGTGCCGAACTTGTCGGCGCCCTTCGGCATCAGCGACAGGTTCACGTCGCAGCGCATCTGGCCCATCTCCATACGGGCCTCGGAGACGCCGAGCGCCCGGATGACCTCGCGCAGCTCACGGACGTAGGCCCGCGCGACCTCGGGAGCACGCTCGCCCGCGCCGACGATCGGCTTGGTGACGATCTCGATGAGCGGGATGCCGGCGCGGTTGTAGTCGAGGAGCGAGTGCGAGGCGCCGTGGATACGGCCCGTCGCGCCGCCGATGTGCGTCGACTTGCCGGTGTCCTCCTCCATGTGGGCGCGCTCGATCTCCACGCGGAAGACCTCGCCGTCCTCCAGCTGCACGTCGAGGTAGCCGTTGAAGGCGATCGGCTCGTCGTACTGGGAGGTCTGGAAGTTCTTCGGCATGTCCGGATAGAAGTAGTTCTTCCGGGCGAAGCGGCACCACTCGGCGATCTCGCAGTTCAGCGCGAGACCGATCTTGATCGCGGACTCGACGCCGGTCGCGTTGACGACCGGGAGCGCGCCGGGCAGGCCGAGGCAGACCGGGCAGGTCTGGGTGTTCGGGTCGGCGCCGAGCGCGGTCGAACAGCCGCAGAACATCTTGGTCTTGGTGCCGAGTTCGACATGGACCTCGAGGCCCATGACGGGGTCGTACGACGCCAGCGCGTCCTCGTACGACACCAGGTCGGTCGTGGTGGTCACGGTGAAACTTCCCTCTCAGCCCAGCAGGACGTCGTCGTCGCCCAGCCGCTTCAGCTCGCGGTAGAGGATGGCGAGGCCGGTGACGATGGCGGCGGCGGACACGGTGGCGTCGATCAGGACCAGCGTGTCCTTCTCGGCGCGGGCCTTCTTGAGACGCTTGGCGACACCGATGGCGCCGAAGGCGGTGGCGGCCATGGACAGGTACGTGCCGGACTTGGACTTCTTGAAGCCCTTGGCCTTGGTCAGTGCACTCACAGCGACGGAGCCTCCTCGAGCAGCGGGTGCCCCCACTTTTCCACGAAGGCGGCCTCGACGGCGGCGCCGACCTTGTAGAGCCGGTCGTCCTTCAGCGCCGGGGCGATGATCTGCAGGCCCACCGGGAGGTTGTCCTCCGGGGCGAGACCGCAGGGCAGCGACATGGCCGCGTTGCCCGCCAGGTTGGTCGGGATCGTGCAGAGGTCGGCGAGGTACATCGCCATCGGGTCGTCGGCGCGCTCACCGATCGGGAAGGCGGTGGTGGGCGTGGTCGGCGAGACGATCACGTCGACCTGCTCGAAGGCCTTCTCGAAGTCGCGGGTGATGAGCGTACGGACCTTCTGGGCGCTGCCGTAGTACGCGTCGTAGTAACCGGAGCTCAGGGCGTACGTGCCGAGCATGATGCGGCGCTTGACCTCGGCGCCGAAGCCCGCCTCACGGGTGAGGGAGGTGACCTCCTCGGCGGAGTGCGTGCCGTCGTCGCCGGTCCTGAGGCCGTAGCGCAGTCCGTCGAAGCGGGCGAGGTTGGACGAGCACTCGGACGGCGCGATCAGGTAGTACGCGGAGAGCGCGAGGTCGAAGGACGGGCAGTCCAGCTCGACGATCTCGGCGCCCAGCTCCCTCAGCAGCTCGACCGACTCGTCGAAGCGCTGGATGACGCCGGCCTGGTAACCCTCGCCGCGGAACTGCTTGACGACGCCGACGCGCATCCCGGCGACGCTGCCGTTGCGGGCGGCCTCGACGACCGGCGGGACCGGGGCGTCGATGGAGGTGGAGTCGAGCGGGTCGTGCCCGGCGATCACCTCGTGCAGCAGCGCCGCGTCCAGGACCGTACGGGCGCAGGGTCCGCCCTGGTCGAGGGAGGACGAGAAGGCGACCATGCCGAAGCGGGACACCGCGCCGTACGTCGGCTTCACGCCGACCGTGCCGGTGACGGCGGCCGGCTGGCGGATGGAACCGCCGGTGTCGGTGCCGATGGCGAGCGGGGCCTCGTAGGAGGCGAGGGCCGCGGAGGAACCGCCGCCGGAGCCGCCGGGGATACGGGTGAGGTCCCAGGGGTTGCCGGTGGGCCCGAAGGCGCTGTTCTCGGTCGAGGACCCCATGGCGAACTCGTCCATGTTGGTCTTGCCGAGGATGACGACGTCGGCGGCCTTCAGCCGCTTGGTGAGCGTCGCGTCGTACGGCGGGATCCAGCCCTCGAGGATCTTCGAACCGACGGTCGTGGGCACGCCCTCGGTGGTGAAGATGTCCTTGAGCGCGAGGGGCACGCCGGCCAGCGGACCGAGCTTCTCACCGCGCTCCCGCTTCTCGTCGACGGCACGGGCCTGGGCCAGGGCGCCCTCGCGGTCGACGTACAGGAAGGCGTGCACCTTCTCGTCGACGGCCTCGATGCGGGCGAGGTGGGCCTCGGTGACCTCGACGGCGGTGAGCTCGCCGGCGGCGATCTTCGCGGCGATCTCGGCGGCCGTGAGCTTGATGATGTTCACGTTCTCCGTCATGGCGGTCAGTCCTCCCCCAGGATCTGCGGCACCTTGAAACGCTGCTGCTCCTGGGCCGGGGCGCCGGAGAGCGCCTGCTCGGGGGTGAGCGACGGACGGACCTCGTCCGCGCGCATGACGTTCGTCAGCGGGAGCGGGTGCGAGGTCGGCGGTACGTCTTGGTCGGCGACCTCGCTGACGCGGGCGACCGCGCCGATGATGTCGTCCAGCTGTCCCGCGAAGTGGTCGAGCTCTTCGGGCTTCAGCTCCAGACGCGCCAGCCGGGCGAGGTGGGCGACCTCCTCGCGCGTGATGCCAGGCATGCAGCGTTCCTCTGGGGTGAGTGTGTGTGGTTTGGACCCAATCCTAGGGGGCACGGCCGCGTGCCCGTGAAACGGTTCGCCAGGGCCGGGCGTCAGCGGCGCCCTTCCCATGCCTCGCTGCGCAGGAAGTGGTTGTCGTAGAGCTCCTGCACTTCGAGGATGCTCTCGGGGGCGGCCTCCCCCAGCCTGATGCGCTGGAGATGGCGGAAGTACTCGAAGCGTTCGACGCCGGGCGTGATGACGATCAGGAGGTCGGCGCTGCTGCCGGGGGCCGCGGCGAAGGCGTGCGGCCTGCCCGGCGGGACGATGACGAGGTCGCCGCGCTCGGCGGTGACGATGTCGTCGCCGGACAGGACCCGGGCCTCGCCGTCGAGCAGGAAGAACATCTCGGCGGAGTGGTGGTGCAGATGCGGGCGGGCGCCGTCGGCGCCCTCCGCCAGCGTGACGCGCACGGTGGACAGCGCACCGCCGGACGCGCTGCTGTCGGCGAGCAGCTTGACGGCGACGGGATCGCCGCCGACGACCTCCGCGTCGGCGTCGCGGACGATCACGGAGTCGTCGAACCTCGGCACGAACAGTGACATGACTTCTCCCTGTGCTGGTGGTCCGGGGCGGTCAGAGCGCGAAGAGCAGTCCGGCACTGATGAGCACAACGACCGCGGTGGCGAAGTGAATCCCGAAGGCCACGGCCTTGGTGCCGCCGTGCCGCAGGACGATCAGCGTGTCCACGAGCGGCATGATCGCGACGACGAGCATGTACCAGGCCTCGGCGCGGGCGCCGACGAAGAAGAGCAGGGCGAGGCCGAGGATGCCGAAGGTGCCGTCCCTCATGCCCTTGACCGTGAGATAGGCGCCGGCGTCCCCGTTCGGCTCGGCGGGGACGCCGTAGCCGGCGGCGGAGAGGCGGGGCTGGAGCAGGAAGCGGGCGCCGATGAACAGGACGAAGAGGTCGAGGACGACAGCGAGTGTGTAGGCGGCGACGGTCATGGCGGATCCCCCTTGGTCGGCAGCCCGGTTTCGGTTGGCTGCTCGGTTGTCTGCGGACGTTCCCTAGCAACGCTAGCTTCAGAAGCGAAGCCATCAAAGCGTCGACAGAAAATCTAGCGCCGATAGAATCCGGGCCATGTCGATGCAGAAGCGCCGGGAGCGCGAACGAGCCGAGCGCGGGAAGCTGATCGTCACGGCCGCGCGGGAACTGGCGGAGACGGAAGGCTGGGACGCGGTCACCACCCGCCGCCTGGCCGCCGAGATCGAGTACAGCCAGCCCGTCCTCTACAGCCACTTCAAGAGCAAGGACGCGATCATGGTGGCGGTCGCGGGGGAGGGCTGCGCGGAGCTGGCGGAGGAACTGCGGGCCGCGCGGACAGCTGTGACCGGCGGTGCGCGGGAGGCCCTGGCCGCGGTGGCAGCGGCGTACACCGCCTTCGCCCGGCGCCGCCCCGCGCTCTACGACGCGATGTTCACCCACCGGGTCGACCTGCCGTTCGCCACCCCGGAGGCCCCTGTGGCCCTCCAGGAGGCCTTCGCCGAACTGCTCGCAGCGGTCCAGCCGGTCACGGCAAGGACCGACGACCCCGGCCTCCTGACGGAGACCTACTGGGCCTGCCTCCACGGCCTGACCACCCTGATCCGCAACGGCCGCCTCCCGGAAAAGACCCACACCCAACGACTTGAACTGCTGATCGGGCACTTTGCGGCGGGGGTGGAGTGAGGAGCGGGTCTCCTCGTTGGGGGCGGGGGTGGGGGGTTCCGCCGGGGGCTGGGGTTGAGATCCCTGCCGGGGCTGGGTTGGGGGGTCCCGCCGGGGGCTGGGGTTGAGATCCCTGCCGGAGCTGGGTTGGGGGGTCCCGCCGGGGGTTGGGGTTGAGATCCCTGCCGGGGCTGGGTTGGGGGTCCCGCCAGCGGTTGGGGTTGGGATCCCTGCCGGGGCTGGCGGTTGGTCCCCGCCGAGGGCCGGATGGAGTCCCGCCGGGGGCTGGGCTCAGTGACATCCCCGCCGGTGGTTGCTCAGGGGCTCGGAGCTCCGGCAAGGGGCAGGAGACGCAGTCCCTGCCCGGGGACGCAGTCCCTGCGGGACGCAGGCCCTGCCGAGTGCAGGGGACGCAGGCCCCGGCGGGTGCAGGGGACGCAGGCCCCGGCAGGTGCAGGGGACGCAGGCCCCGGCGGGGTCGGGGCGGAGCCCCGGCGGTTGGGGGGTGGCCGCCGGTGGTGGGTGACCCGCCGCTGGAAAGGGCACCTCTCCAGCGAGGTTGCACGGGTGGGCGGGTGGGCTACTCCTCCGCGGCCGCCGCAGGCAAAGCCGCTGCGGGGCGTTGCCAGCCCCGCGACCCCCTCGCCCGGAGCCACGCCGTCGTCTCCTCCGGTGGCATCGCCGCCGCGACCAGCCAGCCCTGGACGGCGTCGCAGCCGAGGTCGCGCAACCGCTCCCACGTCTCGTCGTCCTCGACGCCCTCGGCGACGACGAGGAGCCCGAGGGAGTGGGCGAGGTCGACGGTGCAGCGGACGATCTCCGCGTCCTCCGCGTCCACGGCGAGCCGAGCCACGAAGGAGCGGTCGATCTTCAGCTCGCTCACCGGCAGCCGCCGCAGATGGACCAGTGAGGAGTAACCGGTGCCGAAGTCGTCCAGGGACATCTTCACGCCGTGCCCGGTCAGCCCGTTGAGGGTGTCGGCGGCGCGCTGCGGGTCCTCCAGCAGGACGTGTTCCGTTATCTCGAGTTGGAGCGCTCCCGCGGGGACTCCGTGCCGGGCCAGCCGTGCCGCGACCGAGCCGGCGAAACCGGGCGTGTGGACGTCGCGCGGGGAGACGTTCACCGCGACCGGCACGTACAGCCCCTGCGCCCGCCACGCCGCGACCTGCCCAAGCGCCGTCTCCAGCACGTACTCCGTGAGGTGCGGCATCAGCCCGGAGGACTCGGCGATCGCTATGAACTCGTCCGGCGGCACCTTCCCCCGCTCGGGGTGCACCCAGCGGACCAGCGCCTCCAGGCCGGCGACCTGTCCGTCGAAGCGGACCTTCGGCTGGTAGTGCAGCTGGACCTCGTGGGCGTCGAGGGCGCGGCGCAGATCGCCCAGCAGGCCCAGCCGGTCGGGCGTGTTGGAGTCCCGCTTGGACTCGTAGACCTCGACACCCGTACGGTCCCGTTTGGCCTGGTACATCGCCACGTCCGCCCGGCGCAGCAGCCCCTCCGCGTCGAGGGCGTGGTCGGGGAAGACGGCGACGCCGGCGCTGGCCTCCAGGACGAGGGTGAGCCCGTCGAGGTCGAGGGGCGAGCTGAGGGCGGAGACGAGTCCGCGGGCGACGCGGGTCGCGGAGGTCGTGGAGTCGGCCACGGGGAGTAACACGGCGAACTCGTCGCCGCCGAGCCGCGCGACCTCGGCCCCGCGCGGGAGCGCGAGCCGCAGCCGGTCGGCTATCTGCAACAGCAGCCGGTCACCGGCGAGATGACCGAGCGTGTCGTTGACCGAACGGAAACGGTCGAGGTCGATCAGCATGAGCGCGGCTCGCGCGCCGATGCGCTCGGCGTCGTCCAGGGCGGTCCAGATGCGCTCCCCGAGCCACTGCCGGTTGGGCAGCCCGGTGAGCGGGTCGCGCAACTGCTCCTCGGCGCGGGCGCGGGCCATCCACAGGGTGGAGTCGAGGGCGATGAGCGGGATGGCGAACAGCGGCAGCAGGATCGGCTTCTCCACGGCCACCACGCACACCAGCGGGGCTATGCCGAGCAGGGCGACCGCGACCAGTCCCTGTCGGACCAGGGCGGTGCGGGCGACGGTGGGCAGGCCGCCCGCGCGAGGCGCGTGCAGATACCAGAGCAGGACGCGGGTGACGGCGAGATAGGCGACGGCGACCAGCACCACCTGCGGGGCGGTGTAGAGCGTCCAGGTGTCGGGGGTCCAGGGCCGCTCGACGGACGGCACCCGCCCGCCGGCCGCCAGCAGCAGCGCTCCGGCGCCGATGCCGAGGATGTCCACCGCGCCGTGCAGGACGCCCTGTCGCCAGCGGTGGCGCCGGGCTATGCCGACCAGGACGACGACGGTGAGGCTGACCAGGCCGGCGGGCAGCCAGCCGTAGAGCAGCAGGACGGCGAGGGTGAGGGCGGCGCCGGAGCCGGTGCCGCCCCACCAGCGGGCCCGGCCGAGCATCACCAGATGGCCGACGATGACGCCGGTCAGCACGGCCAGCGACCAGCCGACGGTGCCGGACGGGAAGAGGGCGTGGTCGCCGGTGAAGGCGCGGTAGAAGCCGGCACCGAGGGCGAACCCGGCCGCCGCGACGACCGCCGCGGGCAGCGCGGGCCAGGACAGGTGCCGTTCGGCTTCGCCGCCGGGCAGTGCGGAGGCATCGGCTGCGGCGGGGAGCCGGTCGGGCGCACGGGGGCCCACCGAGGTGTGCGGTGACCCGGCGCGCGCCTGGGCGCCCGGGGGCCGCTCTGACCACGCCACCCACCGGCTCCCCCACCAGGCGCCGGTGACCCGGCGCCGGCGCAGCCCTGACTCCGGGGCGGCGCTCTCGGTCGGTTCCATTCCCGTCCCTCTCACAGCCGGCGGTGCCCACGCCACGCGGCCCCCTGCCCGACAACAACCCTCGGGCGGCGCCGCGTTGGAAAACCCTTCCCCCCGCCCATGAAGAGCACGGGGATGCCCCGACCGCAGCTGGGCACGGCAGGCGCACATCTCAACAGTAGGCCGCGGAAGGCTTCCACGGGCAGCGGTCGAAGGCGGTTGCCCGAATGCGCCCCGGCCACCCGTATGCATCTGATATGCGCCGAACGGGTGGCCTTCAACCGCTGATCCTCGCTACTCCGCGACCGGAAGCGCGACTTCGGCCGCCGCCTCGGGCCCCTGTTCGAGGAGGACCGTGAAGCCGTCCTCGTTCAGAACAGGCACCTTGAGCTGCATCGCCTTGTCGTATTTCGATCCAGGGCTGTCGCCCACAACGACGAATGACGTCTTCTTCGAAACCGAACCGGTCACCTTCGCTCCACGGCTCTGCAGGGCGTCCTTGGCGCCGTCGCGGGTGAAGTTCTCGAGCGTGCCGGTCACGACGACCGTCAGGCCTTCGAGGGGGCGCGGGCCTTCGTCCTCGCCGGCGCCTTCCTCCTCCATGCGGACACCCGCGGCCTTCCACTTGCGGATGATCTCCTGGTGCCACTCCTCGGCGAACCACTCCTTGAGGGACTTGGCGATGATCGAGCCGACGCCGTCGGTGCCCGCCAGTTCCTCTTCCGAGGCCTGCTCGATCCGGTCGATCGAGCGGAAGCTGCGCGCGAGCGCCTCTGCCGCGACCGGCCCCACATGACGGATCGACAGACCGGTGAGGATGCGCGCGAGCGGGCGCTCCTTGGCCGCCGCGATGTTCTCCAGCATGGCAACCGCGTTCTTCTTCGGCTCGCCCTGTTGGTTGGCGAAGACCGTGACGATCTTCTCCTCGCCCGTCTTCGGGTCGCGCTTGGGCAGACCGCTGTCCTGGTCGAGGACGTACGCCTTGATGGGCAGCAACTGCTCGATGGTGAGGTCGAACAGATCGCCCTCGTTCAGCAGCGGCGGGTCGGCGGGCTCCAGAGGATTGGTCAGGGCGGCCGCGGCGACGTAGCCGAAGTGCTCGATGTCCAGCGCCTTGCGGCCGGCCAGGTAGAAGAGGCGCTCGCGCAACTGGGCGGGGCAGGCACGGGCGTTGGGGCAGCGCAGGTCGACGTCGCCCTCCTTCATCGGCCGGAGCGCCGTACCGCATGCCGGGCACTCGGACGGCATCACGAACTCGCGCTCGCTGCCGTCCCTGAGGTCGGCCACCGGACCGAGGATCTCCGGGATGACGTCACCGGCCTTGCGCAGCACCACCGTGTCGCCGATGAGAACGCCCTTGGCCTTGACCACGTCCTGGTTGTGCAGGGTGGCGAACTCGACCTCGGAGCCGGCCACGGTGACGGGCTCGACCTGGGCGTACGGTGTGACGCGGCCGGTGCGGCCGACGCCCACCTTGATGTCGACGAGCTGGGTGTTGACCTCTTCCGGCGCGTACTTGTAGGCGATCGCCCAGCGGGGTGCGCGGGCCGTGGAGCCGAGCCGGCCCTGGAGCCGGATCTCGTCGAGCTTGACCACCACGCCGTCGATCTCGTGCTCCACGGAGTGGCGGTTCCTGCCGTAGTGCGCGATGAACTCCCGTACGCCGTCGAGGTCGTCGACGACCTTGTTGTGCGCGGAGGTGGGCAGGCCCCAGCGCTTGAGGAGGTCATAGGCCTCGGAGAGGCGGGTCATGCCCTCGTAGCCCTCCAGGGCGCCGATGCCGTGGACGACCATGTGCAGGGGGCGGGTGGCCGTCACACGCGGGTCCTTCTGGCGCAGTGAACCGGCCGCCGCGTTGCGCGGGTTGGCGAAGGGCTTGTCGCCGGCCGCGACCAGGCGGGCGTTGAGCTCCTCGAACTTCTCCATCGGGAAGTAGACCTCGCCGCGGATCTCCACGAGCGTGGGGACGCCGTCGCCCGCGAGCCGGTCCGGGATCTCCGCGATGGTGCGCACGTTGGGCGTGATGTCCTCGCCGGTGCGGCCGTCGCCCCGGGTCGCCGCGCGCGTGAGCCGGCCGTTCTCATAGGTGAGGTTGACGGCGAGGCCGTCGACCTTCAGCTCGCACAGGAAGTGGTACGCGGAGGCGCCCACGTCCTTGTGGACGCGCTCGGCCCAGGCGGCCAGCTCCAGATCGTCGAAGGCGTTGTCCAGCGACAGCATGCGCTCGCGGTGCTGGACGGCCGTGAAGTCCGTCGCGTACGCGCCCGCGACCTTCTGCGTCGGCGAGTCGGGCGTGCGCAGCTCGGGATACTGCTCCTCCAGCGCCTCCAGGGAGCGCAGGAGCCGGTCGAACTCCGCGTCGCTGATGACGGGAGCGTCCTTCACGTAGTACCGGAAGCGGTGCTCCTCGATCTGCTCAGCGAGCTGCGCGTGCTGCTCCCGTGCCTCCGTGGGCACCGTCGTCTCCGCTTGCTTGTCGCCGGCCACCGTGTTGTCCTCCCGTTACTCTGGGTTGTCCGCGAGGGATCTCGCCGCCCGGACGCAGTGCGCGAGTGCCTGTCGCGCGTACGCGGGGGAAGCCCCCGCGAGGCCGCACGCCGGCGTGACGGTGACGGCTTCCGCGAGAAGCCCCGGTTGCAGCCCCAGCCTGCGCCACAGCGTCCTGACACCCATGACGCTACCGGCAGGGTCTGACAATGCCGTCTCCGTGCCCGGGACCACACCGGCGAAGAGCCGGGTACCCCCTTCCACGGCCTCGCCGATCGCGTCGTCGTCACGTTCGGTGAGGAGCGAGAAGTCGAAGGAGACAGCTGCCGCTCCGGCCCGGCGCAGGAGGGCGAACGGGACGTCCGGTGCGCACGAGTGGACCACGACGGGGCCGCCGTCGTGAACCCCGACGACGTCCCTGAGCGTGGCCTCGACGATCTGGCGGTCGACGGCCCGGTGGGTGCGGTAGCCGCTGGCGGTCCTCACCCGGCCGCGCAGTACGGCGGTGAGGGAGGGTTCGTCGAGCTGGAGGACGAGTTGGGCGCCGGGGACGCGGCGCTGGGTCTCCGCGAGGTGCTGGCGCAGGCCCTCCATGAGGGAGGCGGCCAGGTCGCGGCAGGCGCCGGGGTCGGAGAGGGCGGCCTCTCCGTTCTTCAGCTCCAGGTTGGCGGCGAGGGTCCAGGGGCCCACCGCCTGGACCTTCAGCGGGCCTTCGTATCCCTGGGTGAACTCCTCCAGTGCGTCGAGGTCCTCCCCCAGCCATGATCTGGCCCGCCGGGTGTCCCGGCCCGGGTGGTCCCCGATCCGCCAGCCGCTGGGCTCCACGCGCGCGTACAGCTCGACGAGCAGGCCCGCGGTGCGGCCGATCATGTCGGCGCCGGGGCCTCTTGCGGGGAGCTCGGCGAGGTACGGGAAGTCCTCGAACGAGCCGGTGACCGTCTTGGCGGCCTCCCTGGCGTCGCCGCCGGGCATGGAGCCGATGCCTGTGGCGGGGCCGAAGCTGAAGTGTGCGTTCACACAAGGAAGCCTACGGAGTCCGCCCCCGCCGCCCTTACCCGTCCCATCCTCCAGGGGCTCCGCCCCTTCGACCCCGCCCAGGGGCTCCGCCCCCTGCATCCCACGCGGGGCTGCCGCCCCGCACCCCGCTTCGGCCCTGAACGGGCCTCGTCCTCAAACTCCCCCAGAGGGGGTGCCCCCAGACGGGCTGAAATTTCCTGACCGGCGCTCGTCAGGCACCGCCGGACGGGCTGAAATGCCTGAGCGGCGCTCGTCAGGCACCGCCGGACGGGCTGAAATGCCTGAGCGGCGCTCGTCGGGCACCGCCGGGCGGGCTGGGCTGCGGGCTGCGGCGGCTGCTTCCTGTTCGAGCGAGTCGGGTGGTGGGTGGGCATAGGCCGGGGGTCCAGGGGGCGGAGCCCCCTGGCGGGGCCCAAGGGGCGGAGCCCTGGCGGGGGCTGAGGGGCGGAGCCCTGGCGGGGGCTGAGGGGCGGAGCCCTGGCGGGGGCTGAGGGGCGGAGGCCCTGGCGGGGGCTGAGGGGCGGAGGCCCTGGCGGGGGCTGAGGGGCGGAGGCCCTGGCGGGGGCTGAGGGGCGGAGGCCCTGGAGGTCGGGGAGGGTGGGGGCGGCGGGGGCGGGACCCTCACCGTCCCGGTCGCACCGTCACGTCGTTGATCTCCGCGTCCCTCGGCAGGTCGATCGCCGTGAGGATCGTCGTCGCGACCGACTCGGGGTCGATCCACTGGGCGGGGTCGTACTCCTTCCCCTCCTGCTGGTGGACCTTGGCCTGCATCGGGCTGGCCGTCCGCCCGGGGTAGACGGAGGTGACACGGACACCGTTGACGTGCTCCTCGTTGCGCAGGGAGTCCGCCAGCGCCTTGAGACCGTGCTTGGACGCCGCGTAGGCGGACCACTCGGCGGAGGCCCGCAGGCCGGCCCCGGAGTTCACGAAGACCACGTGACCACGGCTGGCACGGAGTTGGGGCAGGAAGTGGCGGGTCAGCTCGGCGGGTGAGACGAGGTTGACGTTGAGCTGGTGGCGCCAGGACTTGGGGGTCAGGTCGCCGACCGCGCCCAGGTCGACCACGCCGGCGATGTGCAGCAACGTGTCCACCCGCTCCGGCAGCGTCTGGTGCGAGAAGGCCCAGGACAGCCTGTCGGGGTCGGCCAGGTCGCCGACGAGCGTCCGCGCCCCGGGAAACTCCGCCGCCAGTTCCTTCGCACGCCCCGCGTCGCGCGCGTGCAGTACGAGTTCGTCCCCGCGCGCGTGCAGGCGGCGGGCGACGGCCGCACCGATGCCGGAACCCGCTCCGGTGATCACATGAGTAGCCATGCCCGCCATGCTCGCATCACCGGCGGCTCACTGGATGCCCTGCCATACGCGGGAAGAACCGGCGCCCCGCGAGCGCTTTTCCGATATGACCCATGGACACACGATCACGATCGAGCAGGGCACCCAGCACATCAGGGTCGTCCACCAGGACCGGGTGCTGGCCGAGAGCGACCGGCCCCTCGTCCTCAAGGAGACCGGCTGTCCCGTGCGGTACTACCTCCCCGCCGAGGACGTACGCCTGGACCTCCTCACCCCCTCCGACACCCACACGTACTGCCCGTTCAAGGGCACGGCGTCCTACTGGTCGCTGCCGGACGCGCCCGATCTGGTCTGGGCGTACGAAGACCCGAAACCGGACGTCGCCGCGATCAAGGGCCACCTCTGCTTCTTCGAGGTGGACGCTTCCGAGGGCTGATCGCGCCGGACGCGCAGGGGTGCGACGGACGGCCCCCTCCTCCACCCGTCGCAACCGCCCGCTCACGGGCGGTGGCAGGCCCCCTTCACGTGCGTGGACCGCCTCGCCGTCGTCCACGTCGTGTCCCCGATCCGGAAGTCGTCGCCGATCCGGAAGTCGTCGCCGATCCCGAAGTCGTCGCCGTTCACGTGACGGCCCTTCATGCCACTCCTCATCCGTGGTTCCGTTTCAGGGGGAGCCCGTTGTGCCGGGAGCCGGCCGAGCAGCACCGAGACTGCTGGGCCGCGCGGGGCCGGGGCAACGGCTCCCGGCTGTCCCGGACGGGGCGGGGGCTGTCCGGGCTGGTCAGGGCCCTGTCCGGAATTCCGTGCCGGACGACGCGGCATGACCGAATCCGCCGTTGCCCTCGCGCCGGGACTCCCACACCATGCGGTCATGGGGAACCTGGGAGAGCTGTCGCCGTACGAGGCCCGGGACGCCGCCGGTTTCGTCGCGTCGATGCAGCGGCTCAAGGAGCGCGCGGGGCTGACGTATCGCGAACTGGAGGAGCGGGCCGCCCGCAACGGTGACGTGCTGGCCCGCAGCACGCTGGCCGACATCCTGCGGCGGACGAGCCTTCCGCGCCCCGAGGTGCTGGCCGCGTTCGTCCACGCCTGCGGGGACGGGCCGCGCGTCGACGCCTGGCTGGACGCCAGGAACCGGCTCGCCGAGGATGCCGCCACCGCAGCCGTGTCCTCCGCCGTCCCCGGTCCCGGCTCCGGTTCCCACAGCGAAGCCGACGCCGGCACCGAAACCGAAGCAGAACCTGAAACCGAAGCCGAGGCTCCACCGCCCGCCGACCGATCCCCGGGCGCACGGCCGCACCGGGCCAAGGCCCGCAGGGGCGTGCTCGCGGCCGGTCTCCTGGTGCCGCTGCTCGCCCTGGCCGCCTGGGCGATGTTCCCCGACGACTCCGACGATCACGGCGCACCGTCCGGGTCGGCCACCGCCTCCCGGGCTCCCGTCGACGGCTGGGTCACCGTGCGGCCTCTGCGCACGCCGGACCTCTGCCTGACGGACGGACGGGACCGGGCCGGCGCCTACCCGAACGCCGTCGCCGTCCAGCTTCCCTGCGCCCGGGCCACCGTGCCGCGCACCTACCTGGAGCCGGCCGGCGAGGGCTTCTACCGCATCCAGTGGCACCATCCCCAGGAGGGGAAGGGCTGTCTGACCGTCATGAGCAGCGGCCCGGTGAAGGGGATGCTCGAGCCCCGGAACGACTGTGCCCAGGCCACGCTGTTCCATGTGGAGCCCGCCTCCGCCGACGCCGCCGACGGGTTCCGGCTTCGTCCGGCCCACAGCGGCAGGTGCGTCGGCATGGCCGGCGACGTCGGCGCCGAGGGAGCCGAAGCGGTCGAGGAACGCTGTACCGGCGCGGCCGACCAGCGCTTCCTCATCCGGACGGGCTGACGGTCGCCCGGCGGTCCGCACCGCGGACGCGGACGGCACGGCCCCGCCACACCGATAAGTTCCGTCACGTCTGACAGTCTCCACAGACATGGACAAGAAGACCCTTTCGCGCGACGGCACCTCCCTCGCGTACGAACGCAGCGGACAGGGCCCGGCGGTCGTCCTGATCAGTGGCGCGATGTCGACGGGCAGCACCGTGGCGCCCCTGGCCGGTCTCCTCGCGCACCACTTCACCGCCTTCTGGTACGACCGGCGGGGCCGCGGCGGCAGCGGCGACACGGCGCCGTACGCCGTGGAGCGCGAGATCGAGGACCTGGCGGCGCTGATCGACCTCGCGGGCGGCGAGGCGGCCCTGTACGGCATCTCGTCGGGCGGTGCGCTGGCGCTTCGGGCGGCGGCGAGCGGACTGTCGGTGAGCCGGGTGGCGGTGTACGAGACGCCGTTCGCGGACTTCTCGGAGGGCAGCGCCGAGGAGCGCGCCGCCTACACCGCGCGGCTGACCGAGGCGCTGGCGCAGGGCCGGCGCGGGGACGCGGTCGAGCTGTTCCTGCGGCTGACGGGCCTGGCCGAGGAGATGATCCGGGGCGCCCGCCAGTCGCCGATGTGGGCCGCCATGGAGGACATCGCCCCGACACTCGCGTACGACGACGCGGTGATGGGCGACGGGCTGGTGCCCCGGGAACTGCTGGCCACGATCGGTGTTCCGGTGCTGGCCGTGGCGGGCGCGGAGAGCCCGGCCTGGCAGCGTGAGGCCGGGCGCGCCGTCGCGGACGCGGTGCCGCGGGGAACGTACCGGACGCTGGAGGGTCAGGCGCACATCGTGGACCCGAACGTCCTCGCGCCGGTGCTCACCGAGTTCTTCACGCCGTAGACACGGGCGGGCGGACGGTCACACCGCGGCGGTCGTCGCGCGCGTGGTCGTGGCGATCGTCGCCGACCCCACCACGCGCGTGCCGTCGTACAGCACGATCGCCTGGCCCGGCGCCACGCCCCGGACCGGCTCCGCGAAGGTGACCTCCAGTCGGCCGTCGACCAGTTCGGCGGCCACCTCGGTCTCGCCGCCGTGGGCGCGCAGCTGGGCGGTGTAGGTGCCGGGGCCGGCCGGGGCGGTCCCGCACCAGCGGGGCTTGACGGCCGTCAGGCCCGTCACGTCGAGTGCCGCCGCGGGGCCGACGGTCACCGTGTTGTTCACCGGGGAGATGTCGAGGACGTAGCGCGGCTTGCCGTCCGCGGCTGGGGTGCCGATGCGCAGGCCCTTGCGCTGGCCGATGGTGAAGCCGTACGCGCCGTCGTGCGTGCCGAGCTTGTTGCCGGCCTCGTCGACGATGTCGCCCTCCGCCTTGCCCAGCCGCTTCGCCAGGAAGCCCTGGGTGTCGCCGTCGGCGATGAAGCAGATGTCGTGGGAGTCGGGCTTCTTGGCGACGGCGAGCCCCCTGCGCTCGGCCTCGGCGCGGATCTCGTCCTTCGTCGTCACCGTGTCACCGAGGGGGAAGAGCGCGTGGGCGAGCTGCTTGTCGTCCAGGACGCCGAGGACGTACGACTGGTCCTTGGCCATGTCGGAGGCGCGGTGCAGCTCGCGCGTGCCGTCCTCGTTCACGACGACCTTGGCGTAGTGGCCGGTGCAGACCGCGTCGAAGCCGAGCGCGAGCGCCTTGTCGAGGAGGGCGGCGAACTTGATCTTCTCGTTGCAGCGCAGGCAGGGGTTGGGGGTGCGGCCGGCCTCGTACTCGGCGACGAAGTCCTCGACGACGTCCTCGCGGAAGCGGTCCGCGAGGTCCCAGACGTAGAAGGGGATGCCGATGACGTCGGCGGCGCGGCGGGCGTCGCGGGAGTCCTCGATGGTGCAACAGCCCCGCGCGCCGGTGCGGAACGACTGGGGGTTCGCGGAGAGCGCGAGGTGGACGCCGGTGACGTCATGGCCGGCTTCCGCGGCGCGGGCGGCGGCGACGGCGGAGTCGACCCCGCCGGACATGGCGGCGAGTACGCGAAGGGGACGGGGGCGCTGCGAGGTCTCAGTCATAACGTTTCCAGGGTACGGGGCGCCGGGAACCGCGGCCCGCGAGTATCCGTTGTGGATCTCGAGGGCGGGGTGTGACGGGATACCGGGGCGAGGATGAGGGACGAAGAGGGGCAGGGCGGGCGCATGGGGGCGCGGAAGAAGGACGCGGACCGGCGGCTCGGGCGGCGTGCGCTGCTGGTCGGCGGGGCGGCGGCGGCCGTCGGGTCGGCGGTGCTGGCGCGTGACGAGCTGGCGAACCTGTGGTGGCGGCTGCCGGGGGTGCGCAAGTCGCGGGTGGAGGGCGCGGTCGACTTCCGGGGCGCGCAGTGGCTGGCGGCGTCGGAGGCGAACTTCCGCTGGGCGGACCGGCCCGACGACTACGGCATCGACATGGTGGTCATCCATGTCACCCAGGGCGATTTCGCGAGCGCTGTGAAGGTCTTCCAGGACCCGGCCCACAAGGCGGCCGCGCACTACATCGTCGGTCAGGACGGCCGCATCACCCAGATGATCCGCGAGCTGGACGTGGCGTACCACGCGGGCAACCGCTCGTACAACGAGCGGAGCATCGGCATCGAGCACGAGGGTTTCGTGGACCGCCCGCAGGACTTCACGGCCGCGATGTACGCGGCGTCCGCGCGCCTGACGGCCGGGATCTGCCGGCGGTACGACATACCCGTCGACCGCGAGCACATCATCGGGCACGTGGAGGTGCCGGGGACGGACCACACCGACCCGGGCGAGCACTGGGACTGGGACCGGTACATGAAGCTCGTGCGGGAGGCGCACACGGCCGCCGCCTGAGCGGGGCGACATCGACGTCGGTTACGTCAGTCCCGCCGCGCGGGCCCGTTCCACCACCGGGCCGATGGCCTTGGCGACCGCCTCGACGTCGGCCTCGGTGGAGGTGTGGCCCAGGGAGAAGCGGAGGGTGCCGCGGGCCAGGTCCGGGTCGGTGCCGGTGGCGAGCAGGACGTGGCTGGGCTGGGCGACGCCGGCGGTGCAGGCGGAGCCCGTGGAGCACTCGATGCCCTGGGCGTCCAGGAGCAGCAGCAGGGAGTCGCCCTCGCAGCCGGGGAACGTGAAGTGCGCGTTGGCGGGGAGGCGGCCCTCGGGTGCCGGGTCGCCGCCGAGGACGGCGTCCGGGACCGCCGAGCGGACCGCGGCGACCAGGGCGTCGCGCAGGGCGCCGACCTCGCGGGCGAACCACTCGCGCTGTTCGGCGGCGAGGCGTGCGGCGACCGCGAAGGAGGCGATCGCGGGGACGTCGAGGGTGCCGGAGCGGACGTGGCGCTCCTGGCCGCCGCCGTGCAGGACGGGTACGGGGGTGTACTCGCGGCCGAGGAGGAGCGCGCCGATGCCGTAGGGGCCGCCGATCTTGTGACCGGAGACCGTCATCGCGGCGAGGCCGGAGGCGGCGAAGTCGACGGGGATCTGACCGAAGGCCTGGACGGCGTCGGCGTGCAGGGGGACGCCGAACTCGGCGGCGGCGTCGGCGAGTTCGCGGACCGGCATGATCGTGCCGATCTCGTTGTTCGCCCACATGACGGTGGCCAGGGCGACGTCGCCGGGGTCGCGGGCGATGGCCTCGCGGAGCGCGTCCGGGTGGACCCGGCCGTAGGTGTCCACGGGGAGGTACTCGACGGTCGCGTCCTCGTGCTCGCCCAGCCAGTGCACGGCGTCGAGGACGGCGTGGTGCTCGACGGGGCTGGCGAGGACCCGGGTGCGGGCCGGGTCGGCGGCGCGGCGGGACCAGTACAGGCCCTTGACGGCGAGGTTGTCGGCCTCGGTGCCGCCGGAGGTGAAGACCACCTCGCTGGGGCGGGCGCCGAGCGCTTCCGCGAGGGTCTCGCGCGCTTCCTCGACCGTGCGGCGGGCCTGGCGGCCGGATGCGTGGAGGGAGGAGGCGTTGCCGGTGATGCTCAGGTGGGCGGTCAGTGCCTCTGCCGCCTCCGGGAGCATCGGGGTGGTCGCGGCGTGGTCGAGGTAAGCCATGGTGAGGCGATTCTACGGCGCGCCGGTGAGGGGCCTCGCGGCAAGGTGGGCCGGGGTCGCAGCGAGGTCGCGCGCCTTACCTGGCCTGCGCCTGGCGTGGGTGGCGACGCACCCGGCACGCCGGCTGTGCCGGCTCTCCCCCACTCTCGGTTTCGCTCTGGCGGGAGGGACTCCCGTGCGCGGGAGAGGACTTCCGTCGCCCGGGCGCAGGGCTGCCCCCTGCGGTATCGGCGATCGCAGGCCGGCCGCCCGCAGTCGGCGCCGGCGGTCGCCGGCCGGCGTCCCGCGGGCACGGCCCGACGGTGGGGTGCCGGACTCCCGCAGGCCGGACCGGCGGCCCGAAGATCCCGCGGACATCCTGGGAAGCCCTCAGAAGCTCCACGAGATCGTCGAGTCCGCCTGCATGAAGGCCGCCAGGACCACCAGGTCGGCGATGCCCAGGGTCAGGCCGAGCCAGGCGCGGCCTCGGCGCTTGGTGCCGCGGGCGAGGGCCACGGTCGCCAGGACGATGGCGATCGGACCGAGGAAGACATTGAGGACGAGGAGGCCCACGAGGCCGAGGATGAAGGACGCGACGGCCATGCCGTCGGTGTCGCGGATGCCGGTGCGGCGCGTGGCCGGTGCGGTGAGCTGCATGGTCGTTCCGCTCCTTCCGGTCAGTGGGTCGAGGTGTGGTGACGGCGGCCGTGGCGCTCGCGGAGCGCGAAGATGCCGAGCCAGGCGGCGATCACGACGGCGGCGACGAGGCTGAAGCCGAGCGGCGCGTGGGCCACGGTGCCCATCACGACGCCGAGCAGCAGCAGTGCGGCGACGAGGAACAGCATGGGATCGAATCCCCCTCCGTAAAGTTTCGGTGAACAGTTGTGGTTACAGTTGTTCACTGACTCCTGAGTCTATCGCGTCCTACGGCTTTGCAATTACGGAGAACAGTTGTTAACTGGATGACATGAGTCACACCCTCGGCCTCCGGCAGGCCCAGAAACAGAAGACCAGGCAGGCGCTCCTGGACGCCGCCCTGGGACTGCTGGAGGAACAGAGCCTGAGCAGCCTGGGCCTGCGCGAGGTCACCCGCGCCGTCGGGGTCGCCCCGACCGCCTTCTACCGGCACTTCCGCTCCATCGCGGATCTCGGCGTGGCCCTGGTCGAGGAGGCACTGGGCAGCCTCCACCCGATGATCCGGACCACCGTGACGGCCGCCGACTCCAGCGACGAACGCATCACGCGCGCTGTCGAGTTGATCGCCCGTCATGTACACGCGTACCCCGCACATGTCCGTTTTATCGCCCGTGAGCGACATGGCGGGGTCCAGCCGGTCCGTGAGGCGATACGCGACCAACTGGCCCGGTTCGCCGAGGAGGTGAAGGCCGAGCTGGCCAAGGACGCCGAGGCGGAGGGCTGGAGCGAGGACGACCTGCTGATGCTCTCGCACCTCTACGTGGACCAGATGCTCGTCACGGCCTCGCTCTTCCTGGAGGCCCAGGAGGCCGCGGCGGGCGGCGAGGTCCCCGCCGAGGAACGGGAGCGTGTCACCCGGCTCGCGACCCGCCAGATGCGGCTGATCAGCATCGGCCGCCATCACTGGCTCGACTGAGCCGGCCCACGCCATGCGGGAGGGCGGCCTCCTCGTCTCCGAGGGGGCCGCCCTCCCGCGTGGATGCACAGGGAACCGTGGATGCACAGCGACCATGGATGCGCAGTGGAACCAGGGACGCGCAAGGACGTGCGGGGATCCGCCGGTCAGCCCTGCTGCTGCGCCCGCTACCCCTGCTGCTGCGCCTGCTGCCCCTGCTGCTGCCCCTGACCGCCGCCCGGCCCGCCGCAGCCGCCGCCCTGGCCACCGCCGGGCCCGCCCTGCCCGCCCCCGCCGGGCCCACCGCTCGGCATGCCCGACGGAACGCCGGTCGGTGTGCCGGTGGGCGCTCCCGAAGGCGCACCCGACGGAGCCCCCGAGGTGGCACCGGTGGGCGCCCCCGAAGAACCACCGGAGGGCGCCCCTGATGGCGCCCCGCTCGGCATCCCGGACGGCGCCTGACACGCCTGCCGCCCGGACGTACCGCTGTTCGTGGCCGACGAGTCGCCCGAGCCGCAGGCCACCAGCGCCAGGGGCGAGAGCGCCAGCAGGGCCACCGCGGGGACGAGACGCACCGGCTTGAGCACACGCTTCATGAGAGACCACTCCAAGGAGGATGAGGAAGTCCTGAGGTGCGGGCACTCAACCAACGGCGCCTGGGGCTTCCTTGAGGCCTCCCTGTTCCCCTCCTGTCAGCCAGGTAAAGCGCACCTCAAGACGCCACTCTGACCTGGGAGTTCACGCGGGAGCGCACTCCGCGCCCTGGTACAGCTCCGTGACACGACGGCGCAACTGCTCCCACCGGTCGGCGAGTTCGATGCCGACGCGGGCGTCACCCCTGCCGCCCGTCACCCCAGCCTGACCCGCGCCAGTTGCCGCGACTGCGCCACCAGCCGGTCCTCGCTGTCCCACACCTCGGCGTCCTCCTCCAGGAAGCCGCCCGCGAGGTTGCGGGTCGTGATGGAGACACGCACCGGGCCGGGGGCCGGACGGGAGCGGACGTGGACGGTGAGTTCGACCGTCGGGACCCAGCCGGCGATGCCGAGGTCGAAGGCGGTGGGCGGCAGGGCGTCCACCGCGAGCAGCAGCGCGAGCGGGTCGGCGTCGCGGCCGTCGGCCAGGCCGAACCAGGCCCGCATCTCGCCCTTGCCGGAGGGCTGTCCGAGCGCCCAGCCGATGGTCGACGGGTCGAGCTTGAGCATCAGCCGCTCGGCGATGGGCTGCTGGTCGGCGTCGGGGGTGGGCCCGTCCTCGGGGCCGAAGCACTGGCTGATCGGCGGGATGGCCGGGGGCTTCGCGGCGGTGCGGACGTCGTCGGGCAGCGCGTCGAGGTCGCCGTAGGAGGCGAGGACACGGATGCGTTCGACCTCGCGGCCCTCCGCGTCGTACTGGAAGAGGGAGGCCTGGCCGGTGGAGAGGGTGCGGCCGGTGCGGACCGTCTCGGTGCGGACGACCGCCGGGCCGGGGCGGGAGGCGCTGAGGTAGTGCGCGGTGAGGGTGAACGGGTCGCTGTGCGGCAGGGTGTCGGCCAGCGCGCGGCCCAGGACGGCGAGCAGGTAGCCGCCGTTGACGGCGCCGAAGATCGTCCAGCCGGCCGAGAGGTCGGCGTCGTAGACGCCGGGCTCGCGCGGGATGACGGCGGTGTCGCGGTCGAACTCGCTGTCGCCGAGGGCGGCGGGGGCGGTGGCTGCTTCAGGCATGCCTGAACGGTACAACAGGTAATTACTAAGCGGTAGCTTTCTCCCTGGTCACACGGCCCTTCTCAGCCACGACCGAGGTGAAGTCCGGGCAATTTCCCGGTAAGTGTCCGTACTCGTCCGTAAACCTCGAGCCCGCTTTTTCCCTCTCCAGGGACATGAGCCTCACCGGGACTCCGTTCCTCTCCACCCTGATCGTGCTGTCCGTCGTCGCCGTCGCCCTGCCCTTGCTGCTGTGGTCGCGTCTGCGCGGACCCCGGGTCCTGCGGGCCGCGGCCCGGATGCTGATGCTGCTGTTCGCCCAGGGCACCGCCGTCGCCCTGGTCTTCGTCCTGGTCAACAACTCCAACAACCTGTACGACAACTGGGACGACCTCCTCGGCACCGGCACCCATGTGCAGCAGGCCACCGACCTCGGCGCCGACGGCACCGGCGGCATCGCGGTGGAGCGCCTGCCGAAGGTCCGGCAGGAGTTCGCCCAGGCCGAGGGGCCCGCCATGCACGCGGCCGGCGGGGTGCGCGTCACCCAGGTCAAGGGCCGAATCTCCGGCGTGAACGCCGAGGTCTACGTCTGGCTGCCCCCGCAGTACGACGACCCCGCCTACCGGCACCGCGCCTTCCCCGTCGTCGAACTGCTGCCGGGCTACCCGGGATCGGCGAAGTCCTGGTTCGGGACGCTGCACGCGCACGAGCAGCTGCTGCCGCTGATGAAGGAGGGCAAGATCGCGCCGTTCATCCTGGTCGCGCCGCGCACCACGCTGCTGCCCGGGGTGGACACCGGCTGCGCGAACATCCCCGGCACCGTCAACGCCGACTCCTGGCTGAGCCTCGACGTACCGAAGATGGTCATGGACAACTTCCGGGCCCAGCCCGCGCCCAAGGGCTGGGCGGTCGCCGGGTACTCGGCCGGGGGGCACTGCGCGGCCAAGCTGGCCGTCGCCCACCCCGACCGCTACCGGGCCGCGGTGAGCCTGTCCGGCTACAACGATCCGATCGTCGAACGCACCTCCCTGGCCGCGCAGAGCCGCGCCCTGCGCGAGCAGAACAACCCCTACGTGCTGCTGCGCAAGGCCGCCGCGCCGCCGGGCGTCGCCCTCTACGTGTCCGGTCAGCCCGGCGACGGCTACGAGGCCGGCATGGCGCTGCAGCAGGAGGCCAAGGCGCCGACGACCGTGCACGTCGTCTACGTCCCGAGGAGCGCCGGCGGTCACACCATGGCGCTGTGGCGGCCGCAGGTGGTGCCGGCGTTCCGCTGGCTGACCGTGCAGATGGGTCAGGCCCACACCCTGCGGGACACTACTCCTCACGAACCGTCGAACGACGGTTCCAAGCACGCGGAGCTCGCCAGTGGAACCGCATCGCGAGCAACCGCAGGACGAAGGCCGTGACCGCGGCCACCCCGCTGGCCAGCGGGGTGAGAACGTCGTAGCGGATGCAGAGCACCACCATCGTGGCGCCGACGATCGCCGGGACCGCGTAGAGGTCGCGGTCCCAGCGCAGCAGCGAGGGCACCTCGTTGGCGAGGACGTCCCGCAGCACACCGCCGCCGACGGCGGTGGCCAGGCCCATGACCGCCGACGAGGTGAGGCCCAGGCCGTGGTCGTACGCCTTCGTCGTGCCCGTGACGCAGAACAGGCCGAGGCCGGCCGCGTCGAAGACGTTCACGCCCGTCTGAATGCGCTCCACGTGCGGGTGGAGGAAGAAGACCAGCAGGGCGGCGAGCAGCGGGGTGAGGAAGTACCCCAGATCCGTGAAGGCCGCGGGCGGTACGGCGCCGATGACCACGTCCCGGAACAGCCCGCCGCCCAGCGCGGTGACCTCGGCCAGCACGGCGATGCCGAAGACGTCGAAGTTCTTGCGGACGGCCAGCAGCGCACCGGAGATGGCGAAGACGAAGATGCCGATCAGGTCGAGGGTGTGCTGAACGGAGGGACTGAAGAGTTGCTGGAGCACCCTTCCATTCTCACCCAGCACAAAGCCCCCGCCTTACATTGCAAGGCGGGGGCTCTTTCTGGCTTACTTCTCGTCGGCTTCCTTGGTGACCTGGGTCTCCTTGGGGGCCTTTGTCTCCGTGGCGCCCTCGGTCTCCGTGACGCCCTCGGTCTCCGCGGCGTTCCGGGGCTCCTCGGCGGCCTCGGTCTCCGCGGCGGCCTCGACCTCCGCCGCCACCGCCGCCGAGGTCTCCGCCGACTCCGCGAGCACCTCGTCGGCCACCAGCTCCGCCGCCTCCTTCGCGACGGTCAGCAGCACGGTGTCCTGCGGGGCCTGGTCCGCGAAGTTCTCCGGGTGGTGGCAGGCCACCTGCTGGCCGGGCCGCAGCTCGACCAGCTTGGGCTCGGTGGTCTTGCAGATCTCCGTCGCCTTCCAGCACCGGGTGTGGAAGCGGCAGCCGCTCGGCGGGGAGATCGGCGAGGGCACGTCGCCCTTGAGCAGGATCCGCTCGCTCTGGGCGTTCTTGCGCTTCGGGTCCGGGATCGGCACCGCCGACATCAGCGCCTTGGTGTACGGGTGCATCGGCGTCTTGTACAGCAGGTCCCGGTCGGCCAGCTCGACGATCTTGCCGAGGTACATGACCGCGATCCGGTCCGAGACGTGCCGGACGACCGAGAGGTCGTGCGCGATGATCACGTACGTCAGGCCGAGCTCCTCCTGGAGGTCGTCCAGCAGGTTCACCACCTGGGCCTGGATCGACACGTCCAGCGCGGACACCGGCTCGTCCGCCACGACCAGCTTCGGGTTGAGCGCGAGCGCGCGGGCGATGCCGATGCGCTGGCGCTGACCGCCGGAGAACTCGTGCGGATAGCGGTTGTAGTGCTCGGGGTTGAGACCGACCACCGACAGCAGCCGCTGGACCTCCTTCTTGATGCCGCCCTCGGGCTCGACGCCCTGCAGCTTGAAGGGGGCGCCGACGATCGTGCCGATGGTGTGGCGCGGGTTCAGCGACGAGTACGGGTCCTGGAAGATCATCTGCACGTCGCGGCGCAGCGGACGCATGCCCGCGACGCCGAGGTGCGTGATGTCCTTGCCCTCGAACTCGACCGTGCCGCCGGTCGGTTCGAGCAGCCGGGTGATCAGCCGGCCCATCGTGGACTTGCCGCAGCCGGACTCGCCCACCACACCGAGCGTCTCGCCGGAGCGGACCTCGAAGTCCAGCCCGTCGACCGCGTGCACCGCGCCGACCTGCCGCTGGAGCAGGCCCTTCTTGATCGGGAAGTGCTTCTGCAGGCCGGTGACCTTCAGCAGTACCTCGCCGTCGGCACGACGGGTGCCGTCAGCCTGCGCGGGAATCGTCACCGCTTTCTCGTCACTCACAGCTTCGGCGCAATCTCTTCGGTCCAGATACGCTCCCGCTGCTCCTTGCTCAGGTGGCAGGCCGCCCAGTGCCGGCTGCCGACCTCGGCGAGCTCCGGGCGGACGGTGCGGGTGACGTTGTCCTTCGGGAGGTCCGCGTACGGGCAGCGCGGGTTGAAGGCACAGCCGGACGGGACGTTGATCAGGGAGGGCGGGGAGCCCTTGACCGGGATCAGGCGCTCCTGCTGCTCGCGGTCGAGACGCGGCATCGAGCCGAGCAGGCCCCAGGTGTAGGGGTGGCGGGGCTCGTAGAACACCTTCTCGGCGGGTCCGCGCTCGACACAGCGGCCGCCGTACATCACCAGGATGTCGTCGGCCAGTTCGGCGACGACGCCCAGGTCGTGGGTGATGACGATGACCGCGGAGCCGAACTCCTTCTGCAGGTCGCGGATGAGGTCGAGGATCTGCGCCTGGACGGTCACGTCGAGGGCGGTCGTCGGCTCGTCCGCGATGAGCAGCTCGGGGTTGTTGACCAGCGACATCGCGATCATCGCGCGCTGGCGCATACCGCCGGAGAACTCGTGCGGGTAGTTGTCGACGCGCTTGTCCGGCTGCGGGATGCCCACCCGGTCGAGCATCTCGACCGCACGGCGCTTGGCGGTCTTCTTGTCGACGTCGTGGTGGATGCGGTACGCCTCCACGATCTGCTGGCCGATCGTGTAGTACGGGTGCAGCGCCGACAGCGGGTCCTGGAAGATCATCGCCATCTCGCGGCCACGCAGCTTGCGCACGTGGTCGGGGTCGGCGGAGAGCAGCTCGGTGCCGTCGAGCCAGATCTCGCCGGAGATCTGCGCCTTGCGCTTGCCGTACTGGCCGGCGGTGTGCAGGCCCATGATGCCGAGCGAGGTCACCGACTTGCCGGAGCCGGACTCGCCCACGATGCCGAGGGTCTTGCCCTTCTCCAGCTGGAAGCTGAGCCCGTCGACGGACTTGACCAGGCCGTCGTCGGTCGGGAAGTGCACCTTCAGGTCGCGCACTTCGAGGAAGGCGGTCGGCGCGGGAGAGGGGCCCGTGGGCTCGCCCACGGCGGCTCCCGTCTTGCTGAGTTCCGTCATGAGAGCCTCACTCGGGGGTCGATCACGGCGTACAGGATGTCCACCACGAGGTTGGCGAAGAGCACCGCGAGAGAAGTGATCAGGGTGACGCCCACGATGATGGGCAGGTCCTGGTTCCGGATGGCGTCGAGCACGGCCCGGCCGAGACCGGGCAGGTTGAACGCGGACTCGGTCAGGATCGCGCCGCCGATGAGGGCGCCGAGGTCCATGCCAAGCATGGTCAGGATGGGCGTCATCGTCGAGCGCATGGCGTGCTTGCCGATGACGGTCCGCTCCCTGAGGCCCTTCGCGCGGGCGGTGCGGATGTAGTCCTCGCCGAGGATCTCCAGCATGGTGGCTCGGGTGATCCGGGCGTACATCGCCGCGTACAGGAAGGCGAGGGTGATCCAGGGCAGGATCATGCCGCCGAACCACCCGCCGACGCTGTCCTCCAGCGGCACGTACTGCGCGTCGATCCAGTTCAGCCCGAAGGCGAAGATCGCCAGGCTGAGCATGGCGGTGAAGTAGATGGGCAGGGAGACGCCCGCCAGGGCGATCACCATCGCGCCGCGGTCCCACAGGGTGCCCCGCTTGAGCGCGGAGAGCACGCCGGCCGCGACACCGAAGAGCAGCCACAGCACGGCGGCGCCGAGCGCGAGACCCAGGGTCACCGGGAAGCGGTCGGTCAGCACCGGCCAGACGGCCTGCTCGCTGCGGAAGGAGTAGCCGAAGCACGGTGCGGAGCAGTGGATGGTGTCGCCACCGCCCGTGTAGGTGCGGCCGGCGAAGACGCCCTTGAAGAACTCCCAGACCTGGGAGTAGATCGGGTCGCCCAGGCCCAGCTTCTGCCGGACGCCCTCGATCGCGGCAGGGTCGGCCTGCTTGCCCACGAAGCTCAAGGCGATGTCGACGCCCGCCCACTTCGGGACGAGGAAGAAGATGCCGAAGACCACCATGATGATGACCACGAGCATCACTGCGGCGGCGAACAACCGCCTGATGAGGTAAGCGAGCACAGCTCTCGGCCCGCCGCGGACCGCGGGCCACCGGTGGGGGTACCTCCCACGCCTTGTGGGCGATGGGGGCCTTCCGGTGGCCCGCGGTCACGCGTCGCCGGCCTTCACCTGCCTTTCGTGCCGTACGGCGGGTGTGCCGGTTTACTTCTGCGGGTTCTTCAGACCGAGGTTGACGAAGTCGTACTGACCGCTGTAGCCGTCGGTCGTGTAGACGTTCGCCAGGTTGTCCGAGCGCCAGTTGATGAACTTCTCGAAGACGAAGGGCAGGTAGTACGCGCCCTCCATGACCTTGTGGTTGATCTCCGTGGCGATCTTTTCCTTGCCGGCGTCGTCCAGCGTGTTGACGTACGAGTCGAACAGACCGTCGATCGTCTTGTCGTTGATGAGCGCGTAGTTGTTGTTACCGCTCTGCTGGATGTACTTGCTGTCCCACAGCGGCAGACCGAAGCCCTGGACGGACGGGAAGTCCGGGCCCCAGCCCATGATGATGATGCCGTAGCCCTTCTTCTTCACGTTCTCGGGGCTGCCGATGATGCCGGAGGTCTGCGAGCCGTCGTACTGGTCGATCTCGGCGGTGATGCCGATCTTCTTCAGCGACGCCTGCAGGGACTGGGCGGTGGCCACCTCGACCGGCTTGTTGTTGCGGACCGCGATGGTGGTCTTGAAGCCGTTCGGCTGACCGCAGGCCTTCAGGGCCTCCTTGGCCTTGGCCTCGTTGCCGTTCTTGTTGGCGCCGTTGAGCTCGTACGGGTCGTACTTCTGGCCCTCGGAGCCGGGGACGGACGGCGGCAGCATGTTGGTGCCGATGTCACCGCCGGCGATGGGGCCGCCGCGCGCGGTCTGCAGCGAGACGTGGTCGGCGCCGTAGATGACGGCCTTGCGGCACTCGATGTTGTCGAACGGCTTCACGCTCTGCGGGAAGACCGCGTAGCGGATGTAGCCGGAGACCGGGTTGTCCAGGTTGGCCTTGTGCTGCTTCAGGGCGGTGGTGCGGCCCTGCGGCGACATGCCGGTCTGGTTGAGGTCGAGGTCCAGATCACCGCTGATCAGACGCTGGTCCAGCTGGTTGGCGTCCGAGAAGAACTGGATGGTGATCTTGTCCGGGTAGGCCTTGCGGATCGGGTCCGAGGCCTGCTTCCACTGGTCGTTGCGGACCAGGGTGAGGTTCTTGCCCGGGCTGTAGGACTCGAACTTGTACGGGCCCGAGGAGAACGGGTGCAGCTGGTACTGGGCCTTCGTGTCCTTGTCCTGGCGGACCGGCGAGGCCGAGATCAGGCCCAGCATCTCCTCGAAGTCCGAGTTGGCCTTCGGGAGCTTGAAGACGATGGTCTTGTCGTCCGGCGTCTCGATGGCCTTCAGACCCAGCTTGTCGGCGGAGGTGTCCTTGTACGGACCCTTGTACTCGCCCTTGGGGTCGAGCACGTCCTTCAGGTACGTCGGACCGCCGGCCAGCACGTCCTGCGCCCACACGCGCTCGATGCCGTACTTCACGTCCTTGGACGTGATCGGCTTGCCGTCCTCCCACGTGATGCCGTCACGCAGGGTGTACGTGTAGGTCTTGCCGTCGTCGGTGACCTTGGCGAGACCCGTGGCGAGGTCCGGGGTGAGCTCGGCTCCCGCCTTGCCCGGCTCAGCCTTGTTCGTGACGAGCTGGCGGCTGTAGTAGCGCGCGAAGTTCCACATCATGCCGTAGTAGCCACGCGTGGTGTCCCACGAGTCGGCGTCCTGGGCGGCACCGAACTTCAGCGTGCCGCCCTTCTTGGCCAGGGAAGCCTGGGCGACCTTGTTGTTCGCGGCGTCGAAGCCGGCAGCGCCGTTCTTCGAGCCGCCGTCGCCGTCGTCCGAACCGCCGCACGCCGCCGTGGTCAGCAGCGCGGCGACCGCGGCGGCAGCGGCAAATGCCTGCTTCCGCCGCCCTGAGGTGCGTTGGGTAGTCACGATCTCGGATCCTCCGGATTGATGAGAGACCCCGTGTGAGTGCCACGGGACGGTTGGAGTGCGGCGGTTCAGCGGGATGCCTTCGGGTCCAGCGCGTCCCGGACGCCGTCGCCGAAGAGGTTGAAGGCCAGCACGGTGATGAAGATCGCCACGCCCGGGACGACCATGTACATGGGGTCCGACTCGTAGTAGTCGATCGCGCTCGAGAGCATCTGCCCCCACGAGGCCGTGGGCGGCTTGACGCCCACACCCAGGAAGCTCAGCGCCGCCTCGGTGAGGATGTTGGTGGGGATCATCATCGTCGTGTACACGATGATCGGGGCGACGAGGTTGGGCAGCAGTTCCTTGAACAGGATGTACACCCGCCCGGCGCCCAGCGATCGGGCGGCCTCCACGTACTCGCGCTCACGCAGCGAGAGGGTCTGGCCGCGCACCACACGTCCGATGTAGGGCCAGCCGAAGAAGCCGATGACCAGGATCATCACGAAGACCCGGACGCTGGAGCCGGTCAGGCCCAGCATGTTGTTCGGCATGACGGAGACCAGGGCGATGATGAACAGCAGCTGCGGGAAGGCGAGCAGGCCGTCCATCACCCGGCTGATCACGGAGTCGACCCAACCGCCGAAGAAACCGGCGAGGATGCCCAGGACGGTTCCGAGGATCACGGCGACGACGGCCGACAGGAAGCCGACCAGCAGGGAGATCCGGGCGCCGTAGAGGATGCGGGCGAAGATGTCACGGCCGTTGACCGGCTCGACGCCGAGCAGGTGCTCGCCGCTGATGCCGCCGAGAGAACCCGTGGGGGTGCCGAACAGCGGGTCGATGAGGTTCTCGTGGTACTCGTTCGGGTCCTGCCCGAGGAGGCCGGTGATGACCGGGGCGAGCAGCGCCACCAGGATGAGGAAGAGCACCACGATGCCGCCCGTCAGGGCGAGCTTGTCCCGCTTCAGGCGCTCCCAGGCGATCCGGCCCAGGGAACGGCCCTGTACCGCCTTGGCGCCGGCGGTGGCGACCGCCGCTTCTTCGGCAGCGCTCGGGGCCGCTTCCGCGGTCGGCTCGTGCAATGGTGCCGTCATCTGGCAGGGACCCCTCTCAACCGGCGGTAGCCGGCCCGCACTTGCCGCTGTAGCGGCGTGATCAGTCCGTCGTACACAGGGGCGAAACACCCCTGGTGCGGGAGTCTTCAACGCTTTGGCGATCAGTTGCCAGACTTGGCAGTGAAAGGATGCGTAAACGTGATGCGGGCAGTGGGATTCCGTTATCCGGACGGTGGGTAACGGCCCCCGGACGGGGACTTGTCGGGGCAGAACCGGCCGGAATCGGACCAACCGCTTCTATCTACGCGCGGAGACGAGTGGGCCGCCGCCGCGAGTGTCGGCAGCGGGCGGTGGCCCGTCAGAAGGTTGGGAGAGCGTTGGCGGAGCGTTGATCGAGGGTTGCCGGAGGCTTGGCGGGGACTTGACCAAGGGTCAGTAGCGTCCGGCGGGCGGGTAGCCGTAGCCCGCGGCGGGGGCCTGCTGGGCCGGGGCGACCGGGGCGTGGGCCTCACGGTCGTAGAACGGGCGGGCGTGCGCGCGCATCCACATCACGACCGGGTCGTAGTCGTCGCTCATGGCGACCGTCGACACCGGCAGTCCCTCCGGGACCGCGCCGATCGACTGCTGCATCATCGCCCGCACCGCGTCCACGGCCGACGGGGAGGTGTCGTACACGTCGAGCCCGATGGCGAGGTAGGGCGCCCCCAGGGCCGGCTGCACCCAGGCGCGGCGCAGCGCGCGCAGCGCCGGGGTGCGGTGGGCGTTCTGCGCGAGGAGGGCGTAGAACTGCGGGACCTCGATGGCGGGTTCGGACAGGCGCAGCGGTCCGGCCGGCTGGCGGTCCAGACCGGCGGCGATCCGGCGCAGGTCGAGCCAGGGGATGCCGACGCCGCCGCCCGGGGCGTGCGGGTTCAGCCAGAGGCCGTAGTGGTCCGGGTACAGTGCGCGCGCCACGTCCAGACCGTCGACCACCTCGTACGACCTGTTCCAGCCGCTGGCCGAGAGCTCCTGGGCGGAGGTGACGCAGGGGGCGTAGCCGTGGCCCTCGACCTCCATCGTGCCGTACTGGGCGTCCGGGGAGCCGGCCTGGCCGTGCCACAGCAGCATCCAGACCTGGCCGGTCGTCGGGGTCGCGAGCGCGCGCAGGAGCGCCTCGTAGGCGTCGTACCGCCCGGGCGTGACCTGGCGCAGCATGTGCTCGACCGTCCCGGTCGCGATGCCGCTGGCGCTCACCTGTACCGCCCCTTCGATCAGTTGCCCCGCTTTATGGAGAACAGCTTAGGTGGCTCCGCCGACAACGGGTGCCCACCGAGGGGTGGGTTGTTCGTCGGCGGCGGATGCGGGGGGCTCCGCCGGCAGCGGGCGCCCACCGAGAGGTGGGCCGTTCACCGTGGGCGAGTGCGGGTGGTCTGTGGCTGCTCGCGCCGTTCCTCGCGCCCCTGGGTGGGTTCACTGAGCCCGCGTGTAGAAGGGGCGGACTCTTTCCTTCAGCCACCTGGCCACCGGGTCCTCCGTCACGTCGAGGAGGACGAGGTTGACCGGCCACCGGACCGCGACCCTGCCGAGAGCCTTGCCCAGGGCCTCCAGCGGAAGAGCCCGCAGGTCTCCCTCCCACTGGGAGAGTTCGACGCCCACGAACATGACCGGGTCCGCGGTCTCGATGGCGGCGAGGCAGCGGCGGGCGGTGAGGACGACGCCGGTGGCCTCGAACTCGGCGGAGGCGGCGGAGAGGAAGTCGACGGGGTCGTCCTGCCAGTCGGGCTCGAAGAGGCGGACGCGGCCGCCGCTCGCGGGGCCGTCCAGCGGGGTGCGGCCCACACGGCACAGCTCGGCCACGGCCGGCGGAGGCAGCGGGATGCCGACCACGCCGTCCGGGTTCACCGCGATGCCCACCTGCGGCGGCAGCCCGCGGGCGAACTCCACGGCCGGGGCGATCGTGTACGGCATGTGCGAGCCGGCGACCTGATGGAACTGCTCCTCGGAGCTGAAGACGGGCACGTACGCCTGACCGTCGAGCTCCAGCGTGGGCAGGTCGAGGGGGCCGCTGTGCGGGCCGCCGCCGCTGGGCAGCGGTACCCACACGAAGCTGCGGCCGAGCACCTCCACGATCCGTCCGCCGGCCCCCGGCACGCCGAGGGACGCGGAGAGCACTTCCTCCAGCTCGTTGCCGGGCCATCCGCCGTGCGAGTGGGGGTGCGCCTGTGCCGGAAAGTCCGCGGAGAAGTTCACCGGGAAGTCCGCCGGGGGGAAATCCATCTGCCTACCGCCTGCTGGGAACCACTGCTGTGGCTGGAAAGGCTAGCGGGTGCCGGGGTCGGCCCTTCAGTCCAAGAGCCCCGGCCGACGCGGGACCCGCACCGGCCGACCCTGCTCGCACCGACCGGCCTGCGTGGACCACACCCGTCCGACACGGTCCGCGACCAGCCAAGACGAGCGCGGGCCGAACCCCGGGACCGGCCCCCGCGCGCCTGAGGCGACCTGCACCCCGCGGAACCACACAGTGCTGGCGCCCGACCACGTTCGCAGCTGCGGGCCGGCCTCGGCCCGGGTAGCGGAACCGGCGCACATCGGATGCGGTCGAACGGCTCGCGCGCCACCGCACCCGCCCTCAGCCCGTTGGCCGCGCCGGCGCAGGCGCACCCGGCCGAGCCCCGCGCCGGAAACAGGGACTCCACCCCGCGAAACCGATCCCGGCGGGGTACCCGCACCCGACCGGCCCCGCGCGGGCTGCCCCGGTCGGGGCCGGCCGAGTCGGCGCCGGACGGAGGGGGCGGGCCCCGCGCCGGGGGTCAGCCGGTGAAGGCGATCCGGTGCAGGGCGTCTGCCGCGGAGCGGTCGAGGAGGATCGCGGAGTCGCAGCCGGTGGGGAGGTGGCCCTTCTCGACTGCCTGGAGGAGGCGGGAGGCGGCGCGACGGTGGCGAAGGAAGGCGTAGCGGGAGACGCCTCGGCCGCGCTCGCGCTGGCCCTCCAGGGCCGTGTCCGGGGTGACGTCCAGCAGGAGCAGGTGGAGGGTGCCGCCGCGGCGACGGGCCTCGCGGGCCAGCCAGCCGCGGACCCAGGCCTGCGTGCCGCAGTCGTGCACCACGACGCCCTCGCCGGTGCGCAGGGCGCGGCGCAGCCCGGCGTAGTGGGCCAGACGGACGAGGGGGCGGTAGAGCGCGTACGGCAGGAAGCGGGGCACGCGGGCGTCCCAGCGGTCACGCGTGTCCTGGGAGTCGATGCGGATGCCCTTCACGGTGCGCTCCATCAGCGTGGACTTGCCGCTGCCGGGCAGGCCCGTGATCACCACCAGGTCGCGGGGGCCGAACAGCAGGCCGTGCGGGCTGTGGCCGCCGCGGTCGCGCAGGTCGCGGACGACGGGGGCGGGCCGTGCGCCGCACACCTCCCGGGTGGGGGCCGTCGGCTGCGCGGGCAGCGCGATCGCCGAGGTCGTCGCGTATGCCGTGGTCCTGTTCACCGTGATCGTCCTCCCCTGGGGTCAGACAAGTCTTCTCCCCCTCGAGCGTAAAGAGAAGGTAATGCGCGGTGTCTTCCGTTTTCGTGCGCGTACCGCCACAAGCCGGTTACAGATGCGGCCTGCCGTGATCGCGTGTGCCGTGCGATGATGTGCGCGCCAACTGCATACCGGCCGTTTGAATCCGCGCGGGAGAGTTCTCGGCACAGCTGTCACAGCCGCAGCTTCGCCGGGGCGCCGAAGGAGCAAGTCCCTCCCTTGAATCTCTCAGGCCCCGTTACCGCGCGGGCGAGGCACATCTGAAAAGCGGGCCGCTCCCCGTCCGGGACGGCTCCACCCAAGGTGCAAGCCACGATCAGGTGATCCGTCGCGATCATTCACGATCAGGGCGAACCTCTCAGGTTCCGATGACAGATGGGGAGGAACGACCTCGCCTTCCCCCACGCTCGAACGAGCTCGCGCGGGAGGGGCCCCATCGCCCTGGGAGACGAACGCCCGATGAGCAGTACCCCACTCCGTCACACCGCCCTCGACGCCCTGCACCGCTCGCTCGGCGCGACGATGACCGACTTCGCCGGCTGGGACATGCCCCTGCGCTACGGCTCCGAGCGCGACGAGCACAACGCCGTGCGGACGAAGGCCGGACTCTTCGACCTCTCGCACATGGGCGAGATCACCGTGACCGGGCCGGAGGCGGCCGCCCTCCTGAACTTCGCGCTCGTCGGGAACATCGCCTCCGTCGGCGTCGGCCGCGCCCGCTACACCATGATCTGCCGGGCCGACGGCGGCATCCTCGACGACCTGATCGTCTACCGGCTCGCCGAGGCCGAGTTCATGGTCGTCGCCAACGCCTCCAACGCGCAGGTCGTGCTGGACGCGCTGACCGAGCGTGCGGCCGGCTTCGACGCCGAGGTGCGGGACGACCGGGACGCCTACGCGCTGATCGCCGTCCAGGGCCCCGAGTCCCCCGGCATCCTCGCGTCCCTCACCGACGCCGACCTCGACGGTCTGAAGTACTACGCCGGGCTGCCCGGCACCGTCGCCGGGGTCCCGGCGCTGATCGCGCGCACCGGCTACACGGGTGAGGACGGCTTCGAGCTGTTCGTGCAGCCGCAGCACGCGGTGGAGCTGTGGCAGGCGCTGACCAAGGCGGGCGAGGGCGTCGGTCTGGTCCCGTGCGGCCTGTCCTGCCGGGACACGCTGCGCCTGGAGGCGGGCATGCCGCTGTACGGGCACGAGCTGTCGACCGGGCTGACCCCCTTCGACGCCGGGCTCGGCCGGGTGGTGAAGTTCGAGAAGGAGGGTGACTTCGTGGGGCGCGAGGCCCTCGCCGAGGCCGCCCGGCGCGCCGAGAGCAACCCGCCGCGCGTCCTCGTCGGCCTGGTCGCCGAGGGCCGCCGGGTCCCGCGCGCCGGGTACGCGGTCGTCGCCGGCGGCGAGGTGATCGGCGAGGTCACCTCCGGCGCCCCCTCCCCCACGCTGGGCAAGCCGATCGCGATGGCGTACGTCGACGCCGCGCACGCCGCGCCGGGCACGCCGGGTGTCGGCGTGGACATCCGGGGCAGCCACGAGCCGTACGAGGTCGTGGCGCTGCCGTTCTACAAGCGTCAGAAGTAGACACTCACAGCGGAAGCAGAGCCGACAGCGGTCCCTGTGCGTGACCCTGCGCACATTCCCGCTGCTCACGCACGTTTCCAGCAGTCCCCCATTCACCAGCACTCCCCCGCGTACAGGAGAATTCAGGCCATGAGCAACCCCCAGCAGCTGCGCTACAGCAAGGAGCACGAGTGGCTGTCGGCCGCCGAGGACGGCGTGTCGACGGTCGGCATCACGGAGCACGCGGCCAACGCGCTCGGCGACGTGGTCTTCGTCCAGCTCCCCGAGGTCGGTGACTCGGTGACCGCGGGCGAGTCCTGCGGCGAGCTGGAGTCGACCAAGTCGGTCAGCGAGCTGTACTCGCCGGTCGACGGTGAGGTGGTCGAGGTCAACCAGGACGTCGCCGACGACCCGTCGCTGGTGAACTCCGCCCCCTTCGAGGGCGGGTGGCTGTTCAAGGTACGCGTCACGGGCGAGCAGGAGGAGCTGCTCTCCGCCGACGAGTACACCGCCTACACCGCCGGCTGAGGAGTCGCATGTCTGTCCTGAACACCCCCCTGCACGAGCTCGACCCGGAGGTCGCCGCGGCGGTCGACGCCGAGCTGGGCCGCCAGCAGTCCACGCTCGAGATGATCGCCTCGGAGAACTTCGCTCCGCTCGCGGTCATGGAGGCGCAGGGCTCGGTCCTGACCAACAAGTACGCCGAGGGCTACCCGGGCCGCCGCTACTACGGCGGCTGCGAGCACGTCGACGTCGCCGAGCAGATCGCCATCGACCGGATCAAGGACCTGTTCGGCGCCGAGTACGCCAACGTCCAGCCGCACTCGGGCGCCTCCGCCAACCAGGCCGCCCTGTTCGCGCTGGCCCAGCCGGGCGACACGATCCTGGGGCTGGACCTGGCGCACGGCGGTCACCTCACCCACGGGATGCGGCTGAACTTCTCCGGCAAGCAGTTCGACGTGGTCGCGTACCACGTGGACGACGCCGGGCTGGTCGACATGGCCGAGGTCGAGCGGCTCGCCAAGGAGCACCGCCCGAAGGTGATCATCGCGGGCTGGTCGGCGTACCCGCGGCAGCTGGACTTCGCGGAGTTCCGGCGGATCGCCGACGAGGTCGAGGCGTACCTGTGGGTCGACATGGCGCACTTCGCGGGCCTGGTCGCGGCCGGTCTCCACCCGAACCCGGTGGAGTACGCGGACGTCGTCACCTCCACCACCCACAAGACGCTGGGCGGCCCGCGCGGCGGCATCATCCTCGCGAAGAAGGACTTCGCGAAGAAGCTGAACTCGTCCGTCTTCCCGGGCTTCCAGGGCGGTCCCCTGGAGCACGTGATCGCGGCGAAGGCGGTCTCCTTCAAGGTCGCGGCGAGCGAGGAGTTCAAGGAGCGCCAGCGCCGTACGGTCGAGGGCGCGAAGATCCTCGCCGAGCGGCTGACGGCCGCCGACGCCCGCGAGGCCGGCGTGAACGTCCTGTCCGGCGGCACCGACGTCCACCTCGTCCTCGTCGACCTGCGCGAGTCCGAGCTGGACGGTCAGCAGGCCGAGGACCGCCTCCACGAGGTCGGCATCACGGTCAACCGCAACGCTGTCCCGAACGACCCGCGCCCGCCGATGGTCACCTCGGGCCTGCGCATCGGCACGCCCGCCCTGGCGACCCGTGGCTTCACGGCCGAGGACTTCGCCGAGGTCGCGGACGTCATCGCGGAGGCGCTCAAGCCGTCCTCCGACGTGGAGTCGCTGAAGGCCCGGGTCAAGGCCCTGGCCGACAAGCACCCGCTCTACCCCGGTCTGAACAAGTAGTTCCCGTTTCCGTGGGGTGCCCCGCACACTGGAGCAGTGAGCGAACGGGGCACCCCACCGGAAGTCTTCCGCACCACCCCGTCTTGAGGAGTCCCCGTGGCCATCTCGGTCTTCGACCTGTTCTCGATCGGCATCGGCCCGTCCAGCTCCCACACGGTCGGCCCGATGCGCGCGGCACGCATGTTCGCGCGGCGCCTGCGCAACGAGGGCGTGCTGGACTCCGTGGCCTCCGTCCGCGCGGAGCTGTACGGCTCGCTGGGCGCGACCGGCCACGGCCACGGCACCCCGAAGGCCGTCCTGCTCGGTCTGGAGGGCGACTCGCCGCGCACGGTGGACGTCGAGACGGTCGACGAGCGGGTGGAGCGGATCAAGGAGTCGGGCCGCATCCGTCTGCTGGCCGAGCGCGAGATCCCGTTCGACTTCGACGCGGACATGGTCCTGCACCGCCGCAAGGCCCTCCCGTACCACGCGAACGGCATGACGCTGTGGGCCCACGACGAGCACGGCGGGGAGCTCCTGACCAAGACGTACTACTCGGTGGGCGGCGGGTTCGTCGTCGACGAGGACGCGGTGGGAGCGGACCGCATCAAACTCGACGACACGGTCCTGAAGTACCCGTTCCGCACGGGCGACGAGCTGCTGCGCCTGGCGAAGGAGACCGGCCTGTCCATCTCCTCGCTGATGCTGGAGAACGAGCGGGCCTGGCGCACGGAGGAGGAGATCCGCGAGGGCCTGCTGGAGATCTGGCGGGTGATGCAGGCGTGCGTCGCGCGCGGCATGTCCCGCGAGGGCATCCTGCCCGGCGGTCTGCGGGTACGCCGCCGCGCCGCCGTGACGGCCCGTCAGCTCCGGGCGGAGGGCGACCCGTTGGCCCACTCCATGGAGTGGATCACGCTGTACGCGATGGCGGTGAACGAGGAGAACGCGGCCGGCGGAAGGGTGGTCACCGCCCCCACGAACGGCGCGGCCGGCATCATCCCGGCGGTCCTCCACTACTACGTCAACTTCGTCCCCGGCGCCGACGAGGACGGCGTCGTCCGCTTCCTCCTCGCCGCCGGCGCCATCGGCATGCTCTTCAAGGAGAACGCCTCCATCTCCGGCGCGGAGGTCGGCTGCCAGGGCGAGGTCGGCTCGGCCTGCTCGATGGCGGCGGGCGCCCTCGCGGAGGTCCTCGGCGGCTCCCCCGAACAGGTCGAGAACGCCGCCGAGATCGGCATGGAACACAACCTGGGCCTGACCTGCGACCCGGTCGGCGGCCTCGTCCAGATCCCGTGCATCGAGCGCAACGGCATGGCCGCGGTGAAGGCGGTCACGGCTGCCCGCATGGCGATGCGCGGCGACGGCTCGCACAAGGTGTCCCTGGACAAGGTCATCAAGACGATGAAGGACACGGGCGCCGACATGAGCGTCAAGTACAAGGAGACGGCGCGGGGCGGGCTGGCGGTGAACATCATCGAGTGCTGAGGGACGGGGCCGGGGGGCTTCTCACGTCACGGCGGGCAGTCGCGGCGTCGTCGTCAGTCCGGCCGCTCAGCCCCTCCGCGCCCTCCCGGCGCACGCTCTTTCGGCCGCCGGGGTCGGGGCGTCCGCTGCCCAGCGGAAGGTGTCGCCGCCCACCGTTTCCAGGACGCCGGCGTCCGCCAGAGCCAGGAGAGCGGCGTGCAGTCCTCTGCTGACGGGGCTGTCGTTCCAGAACATCCATTTGCTGTCGGCGAACGACGTCCCGGGCGGGATGGCGCCGATGTCCGTGGCGAGGAGGTAGGCCGCCACGTCCCAGTCGACCCAGTCCCGCATGCGGTGCATCATTGTCCTTCCGATTCCGCGGGCCAGCGGCGCCGTACGTCCTCACGGACCGCCTGGAGGAACTCGTCCGGTGGCAGGTAGCCGTGGTCGAGGATGTAATGGACGATCAGGTTCGGCGCGATGTAGAGGGTTCCGTCGTCCGAGCGGACCCTGATCTCCGCGCTTCCCAGGGAGTATTTTGATTCGAACCTCTCCGACCAGGCGTACTGAAGTTCACGCTTTCCACAGAAGGTGCAGTAGTGCCAGCCGCGGCTCTGCCCCTCGGCCAGGTGACCCAGATCGGAAAGGTTCTCGAGATCCTCTACCGAGACCTCTCCCACGGGAATTTCACGGCCTTTCTCGAGCCAGCCGACCGTCATCCCCTCGGGCGGGGAGTAGTAGTCGTAGTCATAAAGGCTCAAATCCGGGTAGTACGGCATCCCACGCCTTCCTCAGCGCCCGGCGCGCGGTTCGCGGCGCGCGAAGATCGCGCCGGACCTCGTGCCTCCTCCAGTTCGGGGTCCGCGTTCGCCGCGGTCGTCTCGTCGGCCTCACCGTTCGCGTACGCCTTCGGCTCGCGGTAGCCGAAGAGCTGAAGACAGCCCCACACCGACACCGCGATGTGCTCGGGAAGCCGGCTCCAATCCTCCCGCACGCGCAACTCCGTGAACCACTCCTGCGAACTCCCAGACCCTCTGGTAGTGGCAAGAGGAGGTGG